>JAQCER010000001.1 GCA_027618625.1 Verrucomicrobiota bacterium | reverse complement strand
AAAACCCCGCGCCAGCGCCGCCGACTTGCCCAGGATCTTTTCCAGCGAGAATTTCTTCTCCACCTGCTTCTTCAGCGAGACATTCTCGTGCTCGATCGACCGACTCTTCAGCGCCCGCTTGATCAGAATCTCCAGCGCATCGATGTTCAGAGGCTTCGTTACAAAATCATAGGCACCCCGCTTCATTGCCTCCACCGCCGTATCCACCGAGCCATAGGCAGTCATCATGATACAGATCGGCGGCTGGCCCATCTGCAGCGCCTCATCGATCACCTCCATTCCATTGTCGGCACCAAGCCGCAAGTCCGTGATCAACACATCCACGTGCTCGTGCTTGAGCAGCTCCATCGCCTGCGCCTTGTCGCTGGCCACATAAACATCAAATTCGTCCTCAAAGGACAGCCGCAGACCATCCCGGGTATTCTTCTCATCATCAACGATCAGTAACGTGACATCCAGCATCCCCCCACTGAAGCCCCGGAACCGCCATTCTGCATCTTGAAATCGAAGACTTGTCGCTGCTCGTAACCATCGCCTTTCACTGGATGAAGATCTGTGTCGCATGTCGCAGTGGGCGCGCCTCCCATCAATGGGATGGATGAGGACTTGCCAGGTTCCGCTACTTGCTACGTGCTTGAGTGATTCTCTCGATGGCGATTCTGCGCCCCGGGCTTGCGTTTGCGTTTCCTTGTTTGCGCGCGGCTTCCTCTTGTCCGGTTTTCGGGTTGTTTCGATCGAGCACGGAAGACCGTTTAGTGCCGATGGGAGAAGCTGAATCTTCATTGGCGCGCGGTGCTCATTAGCTTCTTAGCTTTCTCCCAGGCACTAGCTCGACCCAATCCATCGGAGATTCCGAACGGTCAACATCCCGTTCACCTGTCTGGCAAAGCGCCTTCTCGGCACCATTTCGGGGACGAAACTACCGCCTCCGTCTCTCCTGACAGATCTTACCAGAGAGCACCTAACTCACGCTAAGATTTTCATTTACAAGCACCTGCCAGAAAAAACTTGTTTGGCGGAAATGCACGTCGAAGGCCGCAATTTTCATATACGAAAAGATCTTGTATCTGAAATACTGGGCTTGTGTCTGCCCTGTTTGGCTGACATGAACAGTGACCCTTCTGTCGCCCCCGCCAAATCTTCCGCCTTGGAGACGAGGGATGGCCTCGAAGTAGTGTAAAGTGTCAGACACGTTAATTTTCCGTACGTTGGCGCGTGTATGGGCTTTTCTTGCTTGTATTCGTGTCATTGAGGCCGGTTACACTTCAGCCAGGCAAGGCGGCATCCAGTGAAGGCATGAATCATGACCCGATGAAACCTCTTTTCCTACTCGCTCTTTTCTCGCTATTCTCTGCATCGGCACTCGCGGTCGATGAGCAGGCGGAGCAGCTTTTTGTCCGCCGCATCGCGCCGCTTTTCCACGAGAAGTGTCTCGCCTGTCATGGCAATGACGAGGCAAAGATCAAAGGCGACCTCGACATGCGATCCCTCGCTTCCGTGCTGAGGGGGGGCGAAAGTGGCCAGTCTTCTCTCATGCTTGGAAAACCGGAGGAGAGCCCGCTTTACCTGGCAGCGACACGCACGCATGACGACTGGGAGGCGATGCCGCCGAAGGAGGCGGACAAGCTTTACGGGGAGCAGATCGGGTGGATTAAAGACTGGATAGCTGGGGGCGCACCCTGGCCGGATGAAGCAAGGCAAAGGGAGATCGCCACAGCAAACGAAGCCAAATGGTCAGCGGAAGATGGCATCACGGTGAAAACAGCGGGTGCCTTGTCACCTGAGTGGGCAAACCGGAAGTACAAGCCTGAGAGCCTTTGGGGTTATCAGGCTGTGAGGGAGCCAGACGGGGAGACAGGGAGACAAGAAGACAAGGGGAGGAATCGCATTGATGCGCTCATTGCAATCAAGATGCCTGTCGGCCTCGATCCCGCTCCTGCCGCTGACGCGCGCACTTTGATCCGCCGGGCCACCTTCGATCTCACCGGCCTGCCGCCGACTCCGGAAGAGGTGGAGGCATTGGAAGAGGTGGAGGCATTCACTGCCGCTTATGATCAGGCTGATGACGCGCTCGTTCAGGACGATCTTTTCCGCTCCCTGATCGACCGACACGCTCATGCAAAGTTCCCACTTCGGCGAGCGCATGGCCCAGCATTGGCTGGATGTCACCCGCTATGCGGACAGCAGCGGCTTTGCGAACGATTACGAACGGGGCAACGCCTGGCGCTACCGTGACTACGTGGTTCGCGCCTTCAACTCGGACAAACCCTACGACCGCTTTATCCGCGAACAGATCGCCGGGGATGAGATCGACGCGGAGAATCCCGAGATGCTCATCGCCATCGGTCTTCTGCGCATGGGACCCTGGGAATTCACGGGCATGGAGGTGGCAAAGGTCGCCCGCCAGCGCTTCCTCGATGACGTCACCAATTGCGTGGGCGAGACCTTCCTCGCGCATTCGCTGCAATGCGCCCGCTGTCACGATCACAAGTTCGATCCCGTGCCCACGCATGATTACTATTCGATCCAGGCCGTGTTTGCCACCACGCAGCTCGCCGAGCGCTCGGCGGCCTTTTTGCCCGAGGCGCAGACGGGGGGCTTTGACGAAGAAAAGCACCTGCGAGCACGCCAGGCCGAGCTTTTGGCCGTGTTGCGTGCACTTGATGAGAAACTGCTCGCCAATGCCGAGGCATGGTTTGCGGAGAAGAAACTCGATGCCGCGCAGTGGAATGCCGCAGTGGCTCAAGTTTGGAAGAACGGCGGAAAGGAATCGCGCAAAGGCTTTCAGGATCATTTTTCAGCCGGTTGCAATTTGCTCATGAAACAAGGTGTGCCGGAGGACCAATTCCCGCCGAAGCTCGTTGGCTTCACACCTGCAGAGTTCGGAGCGGAGCGCGTCGCGCGGAAGGGACTGGAGCGCCTGAAGTGGGAAATGGATCGCTATCAGCCCTATGCCTTGAGTGTCTACAGCGGTCTCACACCGCACCTGACGACGGTCGCGAACCCGCTGCGCATGCCGCAGAACCCCATGAAGGACGGCGAGCTGGAGGAAACCTGTATCCTCAACGGTGGCGCCCCGTTTGCCTCCGGCACCAAAGTGAAGCCCGGTGTGCTCAGCGTGCTCGGCTCGGTGCAAAAGACACCCATCCCCGAAACCGTCGATGGCCGCCGCAAGGCCTTCGCTGACTGGGTGGCCAGCGCGGAGAATCCGCTCACCACGCGGGCCATCGTGAATCGCGTGTGGATGTGGCACTTCGGTCAACCGCTGGCGGGGAACCCGAACAACTTCGGCAGCACCGGCAAGATGCCCACGCACCCGGAACTGTTGGATTGGCTGGCGACGGAGTTTGTGGAGAATGGCTGGAGCTTCAAGGAACTGCACCGCCTCATCATGACGAGTGCGACGTACCGCCGCAGTGCCACGCATCCGGATTTAGAGGCGCTGCGGGAGAAAGATTCCCTCGGTACCAGCTACGCCGTCTTTCAGCCACGCCGTCTCAGTGCAGAAGAGCTGCGGGACGCCATGCTCGCGGCCACGGGCGAGCTGAACCGGAAGCTCGGAGGCATCCCGAACCGGCCTGAAATCAACCTGGAGGCCGCCCTGCAGCCCCGCCAGATCATGGGCACCTTTGCCTCCGCCTGGATCCCCAATCCCAAGCCCGAGCAGCGCCATCGCCGCTCGCTGTATGCCCTGAAACTGCGCGGTCTCACCGATCCGCAGCTCGAGGTCTTTAATGCGCCGGCACCTGATTTTTCCTGCGAGCGCCGCGAGGCCAGCACGGTCACGCCACAGGTCTTTGCCTTGTTCAACAGCCAGGCCACGCACTCCCGGGCGCTCGCTCTCGCCCATCGGGCGGTGGAGGAATCGAAGACGGACGAGCAGGCCATCACGCGCGTCTTTGCCTTGGTTTTCTCACGTTCCCCGACGGACTCCGAACTGCAGCAGTGCCTCACCCATTGGCGTGATATCCTGCCGCTGGTGCAAGAAGCTCCCGCAGCGGTCCAGCCGCCGCTGAAAGTGCGTCGGGATGCCGTGGAGGAAAACACCGGTGAGAAGTTCAGCTTCGACGAGGAACTGCACGCCTACGCCGAGTTTGTTCCCGATCTCCAATCCGCCGACGTGGACGCCCGGACTCGTGCGCTGGCGGATGTCTGCCTCGTGCTGCTTAACTCCAATGAGTTCGCGTATGTCTATTAAGTCGCTGCCATCAAGACACCAAGGTCCGCAGACGCTCCGTGACCTCGTCACGAGCCAGGGCTCCCGCAGCTACGGCCATGGTGAGGTTTTCCCATTCGACACTGTCCGGTGCAGGCGAGATGCCATTCAACTGGAGGAACACCAGGCAGGCGCCGAGCGCAGCCCGCTTGTTTCCATCAATGAACGGATGGTTGCTGCACAGATAAAAGAGATAGGCACCGGCCACATCAATCACATCGGTGAAAGGGGATCGCCCGCCAAAACTGGCTTGCGGCGCAGCCACAGCGGACTCGAGCATCGCCCGATCCCGCAGACCAAAAGATCCTCCAAACTGGGCAATGGCCTCTGCGTGGATTTCTTCGACGATCTCAAGCGTCAGATGAAGGCAGTCGTTGGCGCCCACTATCACGCCAGTTTCTCCATGGTTTTGGCATACCGCTTCATCGTGTCCTTGATCAGGGCGGTCACTTCCTCTTTCGGTGGCAAGGCAGAAATGGGGCTGATCGTGATCGTCCCGCCGGGATGCACTTCCACATTCACCTCGTCACCGACTTTGAGACGGGCAAGTTGCAAGAGCGCGGAATCAAAGATGATGCCCTGCGAATTCCCGATTTTCGAGATGGTCTTGATCATGAGTAATACAATGTTACAACGCATCCAATTTGTCAACTGAGCTATGAAATCGCCCTTCTTTCCCTGCGCCGGTGCCCGTGCTTTGCACGCGCCCACGCGTCGTGATTTTGTATATTCCCTCGGGGCCTCACTCGGCAGTGTCGCCTTCAGTTCCCTACTCGCCGAAGAGGCGAAAAATAATCCTCTCGCTCCCAAGCAAGGCCATTTCCCCGAGGCGAAGGCGAAGAACGTCATCTTCCTCATGATGGAAGGCGGACCCTCACACATCGACACCTTCGACCCGAAACCCATGCTGGCGAAGATACACCTCAAGGAGTTTGTGCGTGAGGGCAAACAGAAGTCCGAGATGGAAAGCGGCAAGCGCTACTACGTGCAGAGTTCCTTCAAGTTCGCCACACACGGTCAGAGCGGCTCGGACATGGCGGAAAACTGGTCGCACCTTGCCAAGGTCGCCGACGACCTCTGCTTCTTCCGCGGCTGCACCGTGGACAGCGTGAACCACCCGACCGCGATGTATCAAATGAACTGCGGCAACCGCTTCGGTGGCGATCCCGGCATCGGCTCCTGGGTGAACTACGGGCTTGGCACGGTCAATCAAGACCTCCCCGGCTTCATCGTGCTGCCCGAGGTGAGCTACCCGCAGGGTGGTGCCGCCAACTGGAGCAACGGCTACCTGCCCGCCAGCTTCCAAGGCACGCCGCTGCGCGCGAAAGGATCACCCATTCTCGACCTCACGCCTCCGCCCGGCGTGAGCGAGGGCCGTCAGCGCAAGAACCTCGACCTTCTCGGCAAACTCAACACCGCGCATGCCGCGCAGCATCCCGCCCACGACGAACTCGCCGCGCGTATGGACAACTACGAACTCGCCTTCCGCATGCAGATGCAGGTGCCCGAGACGCTCGATCTCTCCAAGGAAGACGCCAAGACCAAGGAACTCTACGGCATTGGCAATGACGCCACGGACTCCTTTGGCCGCAAATGCCTGCTCGCCCGCAAGCTCGTGGAGAAAGGCGTGCGCTTCGTGCAGCTCTACAATGGCTCCTGGGACAGCCACGACTACATCGAGCGCGCCCATGGCAACCTTGTGCGCGGCGTGGACCAACCCATCGCCGCCCTCATCACCGACCTCAAGCAGAGTGGTCTCCTTGAGAGCACGCTCATCGTCTGGTGCGGCGAGTTTGGCCGGACACCGGACAACGGTGTGCGCGGCGGCATCGCCTACGGGCGAGACCACAACCCCAATGCCATGACCATCTGGCTCGCCGGGGGCGGGTGCAACGCCGGGCACACCATCGGCGCCACCGATGAACTCGGCATGGAAGTCGTGGAGGGCAAAGCCCACGTCCGCGACTTCCACGTCACCCTCCTGCGCCTGCTCGGCCTCGACGACAACAAGCTCACCTTCTACCACGCTGGCCGCTTCAAACAGCTCAGCCAGTTCGGCGGCACCGTGATCAAGGACCTGATCGCGTGAATCGCGGCATCCACTTCTGAGGCCGTGACCGTGACCCTCCGGCGCGGCAATGGCGGGGGGCGAACCGGGAAGTTGTCAGCAAGCCTCTATGGTTTCTGCGAGATGAGACGGAGATGAGACGGGTCAGACGGCTCACCTCAGCTGCCTGCAGGACGGAGACTGCGTGGTGCTGGACCAACATATCTCGACCCAGCGGTTCAAGTTCATGGCCGAACTCGGCCCACGTGTGCCGTGGTATCTTTGCGCTCCTGGCAAGGCGATGGTGGCGGCACTCGATGACGATGCGGTGGATGGATTGATCGCGAAGACGCGCTTCGAACGCCAGCTGGAACGACCAACCACTGCAAACGTCGCTTTCATCTATGCGCGCCCAGCATCCTCGGTGCCACCAACGTTGCGAACTGTCAGACACGTGATGCTTTATTTTTCACCCTGGGTCACGGTAACACAAGAATCGAGCGATGGGGTGGTCACGGTAATATCATTCGTTCCCGGCCACACGATTTCCACTTTCCGAATCGCAGTTGCGCGGCTGAGCCCGATTTCGAGCCGACTGGGCGAACCACCAAAACTGCTGACGAACCCAGCCGCTCGGTGGATTTCGCGCAGGCCGTTGGGGGTTTCAATCACGACACGCACCCGGGCGCCGATCGCCTGTCGGTTGCAGGTCGTTCCGATCAGCTTCAGAACGAGGAAACGGTTGGGTGGCTCATTCTCTATGCTCGCTGACGGGCGGTTTTCGAACAGGGCGTTGTGGAAGGCATCACCGGGATAGAAGCCGCCAAGCTGATGGTAAATGTCCTGATCACCGTCTCTATCGATGTCGGCAAAGGCGACGCCATGGCCCTTCTGAAGATGGCCAAGTCCGGTGGCAACGGTGACATCCTCAAACTTGTTGGCCCCAGTATTGCGAAGCATCACGTTTGGCATCAGCGCGGCAAAATCGGGACGACCAGTCGTGAGGTAGATGTCCAGATATCCGTCGTTGTCGATGTCGCCAAAGTTGGCTCCCATTGGCATCCAGGCTCCGGCTAGCCCGACCGTACCCGCAACGTCTTCAAAAGTGCCATCGCCACGGTTGCGGTAGAGGCTTGGGGGCGTTCCCTGATGTGGAAGCCCCAGATGCGCGGCGGCGACGTCAGCGTTGCTTGACTCAAACGCAGCTACGAATAGATCGAGGTGTCCATCATTGTCGTAGTCAAAGAACCAACAGGCAAAGCTTCCCTTCGAGGGTTCTGTGAGACCACCGTCCGGCGCGATGTCCTGGAACTTCATTGCACCGAGATTGCGATAGAGCCTGTTTGGGCCTTGATTCGAAACATAGAGATCCAGCAAGCCATCGTTGTCGATATCTCCCACCGCAACCCCTTTGCAATACCGGTCGTTGGTCACGCCGGCTTGCTCCGCAATATCGCTGAACGTTCCGTCGCCGTTGGAACGAAACAGTTGAGACGGATAGTCACCTCCTTCGCCTGGGCTGCCGAGCCGCGACTCGTTGCCGATATAGAGATCAAGGAGACCATCATTGTCGAAGTCCGCCCACGCAGCAGCCTGCGTCGGCCGTGCTGGGCTTGCCAGGCCTGCGCTCATCGTGACGTCCGTGAATTTGTCGCCATCGTTGCGGAGAAGAGAGTTTCGAATCTGGCCCTGATCTTTGAGCCAAGCCCCCCGCAAAACGAGTAGGTCGGAATCGCCGTCGTTGTCGTAGTCGGCGCTGAGCACGTTCAGGCCACCCAACTGCGACCTTAGATCCGCAATTTCCGTACGATCTTCGAAAGATCCATCTGCCCTCTGTCGGTAAAACGTGAGCGAACCGTTTGGATCATAGGTTGAAGTCACGATGTCCAGCAAGCCGTCGCCGTCGAAGTCTTCCACAGCGGTGCCGCCAGAAAGGTTGAAGGTCGCGACCCCCTTGGCCGCGGCGACATCAACGAAGCTGCGATCGCAGGGCGCGCCCTGCAATGCATCCTTTGGGAACCGGAATTCTTCGGGAGTGTTCTCCGGGTATCCACCGATCGCCATACCGGTAATGTTCAAGAGCCATCGCGCCTCGATGTCGTTCGGTTGCAGTTTGAGCATTTCGAGGAAACTATCGCGTGCCAGAGCAGCAGGTTGTTTCAGCGCGTGCACCCCACCTCCACTGAGCGGGAACAGACAGCACTGAGCGGTATGGCGTTCGACACAGTTGCGATACTCGGCTTCGCGCAGGTAGACGAGTCCCCTTAGCTTGAGCATTGAGCCGCTCGGGAGGCCTCCGATCGCAGCCACGTCGGCAAACGCCCCCTCGATGGTCTGCGCTGCAGCATCAATATCGCCCAAGCGCAGCTGAGTCCAGCAAAGCTGCAGTCCCAGATTAACCCGCAGTGGACTCGGAGATCGTTCTTGCTCAAGACTCGTGCGGTGTGCTTCAAGCTGCTGCCTGCCGAGATAAGGATTGTCGCTGTTCAAGAGGGCGTCGGCTACGGCCTGGAACTCAGCAGCGATAGCTTGCGAGGGAGCCGGCTCAGGTTCAGGTTCGACTGATTGGCGCTGCTGACAGGCACCCAACGAAAGAGCCATACCCAGTATTGTAACGGAGAGAATGCGCATCAAAGAATTCTTTTGTACGATGCACCATACCCAACACCCGGCTGGAGAAAAGCTCTTTCCGGATCGCCTAGGCAGCGGCGGCCTCCCGTTCACCGGACTCAACCGTTAATTAGCCTTGCCAGAATCGCCTGTCTTCCCGCCATCAGCCTCCTTGTTGAGGGAGATCTATGCGCACCCTGCATCGTCGGTGCAGCCAAAGCCAAAGGAGCCGCGCCATTCTTCCGTGAAAGGCAACGGCTCCTTCGCCATTTGCCCGCTGCCCGCCGACAACTGGTACAACTGGGATCCCGGCAACGGAATGGGCTTGGCGGGGGCCTGACCTCTTATTAAAGTATCGGCAAACCCCTACCCAACCCAGTTCTATGACCCGCGCCAAACCAGAAACCGTTAAGAGACTGTTTGAGGAGGCGTGCCGGATGCCCGTCGTAGATTCGCACACCCATGTGCAGGACGACCTGACCGGATTCGACAGCGCGATGGCTGCCGAGAACCTCGCCGGCACGCAGTCGTCGGTGAATGCCTATCCCGATTATCTCATCTGCGAGGGACTCAGGCAGGGGTGCCTGGTGCGCCGCACCATGATGGACGTGGCTCACGGCTGTTTCTACTCGTGGTTCGCGGAAGTGGTGGAAGGGCGGCGCGGCCGATTGGACGCGATCGTTCGGGCTGCGGGCCGCAATTCCGAAACGGAGCGGAGGAAAGTGGGAGCCCTGCTGATCGATGAACTGCAGGATGCCCGCTACAGCGAGTATGCCGAGTGGCTCCGTTTCATGTTCCGCCTCTACCCCGGAATGGCGGAGCTGGATCCGCTCGATCCGAGGAACTACGACGCCGTTTATGAAGCAGTAAAGATACGACGCAACGACCCGGCCTTCGCCGAAACGATCCTCAGGGAGAACCATATCGTCGGTTATGTCACCAGCATTGAGAACCGGGATCGCATCCCGCTCGATCCCCGCGAGGCCCGCGTTGGCGGGGTGAACCTCGCACATGCCACCCATCCAGAGGCCTACCTCATGTTCGACGCGAATTACCTTGTGTGGCCGGAAGGGGCGACGGATTTCGGCCTGTTCACCGGCGGGCACAAATATGAAGCGGAGCGGTATCTGCTGAACCTTGAGCGGATGTTTGGTTGCACCTTCCAGAAGGCCAGCGATATCAAGGATGGCGTGAAGGAGTTTCTCCTCCGGATCCTCTATAGCCCGACCCACAACCCGGGTAGCCGGGTGCGTTACACCGACCTGTTTCATCCGATCACGTATCGCTTTGGCCGTGCCTATGACACCGCCGCGGTCAACAACGCCATCCGGTTCCGGAAGGAAGCGGTGCGCGCGGAAGACATGCCGCAACTTACCGCAGTGGTCACGGAGGGGATGCTGGAGGGGCTCGATGAAATCGGAGCGGACCTGAGGCGCAGCGGTGCGGAATACGGCTCCTGTCTCCAGATCGCGATCGGGGTCACGTATTTCATGGATCAGTCACGCGAGATCCAGAGCTTCCCGATTTACGCCGCAGGAATGCCGCAGGATGAGTATGCGGTATGGAATAATTACCCGAACATTCACTTCGAATACATCGTCGCGCACCAGCAACTCTACGAGGATTTCGCCAACGCGGCAAAGCAGGTCGGGAACCTCTCCGTTGGCCCATGGTGGCATTTTTTCCGGAAGCACAAGATCGCGGCGATGATGGTGGACCAACTCAGCATGGGTCCGGTCAGCGCGATTGCCAGCGGCTTCACGGACGCCCGTTTTGTCGAAATGCTGGCTGCCAAATACCGTTCCGTGCGCTGGGCCGTGGCTGCTGCTCTGGCCGAGTTGGTGGATGATCCCGCGTCCAGCATGGATCAAGACATGGCGGTGACGGTGATGAGGGACATTCTTCTGGTGAACCCATGCAAGGTGCATCATCTGCCGTTCTCAGGCTGACTATTTTTTGTAATTCCGAACCGTCAGAATTGACTAATGCCGCCGACGACCTCCTCCATGCCGAACTTGCGACCGCGTGTGCGTCGAGGGTCGAAAGCGCCCAGGCGTTCGACCCTCAGCGAAAACCACCAACCCATACCCCACGCCAGCACAAGGTATTTTATGAGTGAGTGTAGCGATGGTAGGGATGCGCATTTTTCTTGGCCTAACGTTAGAAGTGCGGCACGGCGGTAAGTGGGGAGATAAAGGTCAGCCACATTATCCCCCCAAAGCACCCCAAGCAGCCTCGAATCGATGAACTGAAGGGCCACGCCGACTCGCCGACGGCACCTACGGTCAAGGAAGGACGAGGGTATGCCAGGCTGAACCGTTCTGGGGCGCGGGATTTCACCGCTCTTCCGCCAGTTCCCTCAACAGCGCTATCGCGGCCTCCGCCATTGCCTCCGCGCCGCCGGGCTGGATGCGGGAATTGACGGTCTCGTAGCCGCCTTCGGCGAAGGCCTTCTTTGTGGGGAGATATCCGGGGGCGTCGTTGGTGAGTTCGATGACGAGGGTGGTTTCGAAGGGCGAGGCGGCGCGGATGGCGAGGCCGAGTTCGACAAAGACTTCACCTGGCAGAGTCACGACGGCCAGCTCCGGGCCGAGACGGAAAACCTGAACCTCCAGCGGTAGGGACGCTCCCCCAGCGGCGCGCGCCCGCACGTCCAGGATCGTGCAGGCCTTCACCTGCTCGAGAAAGGGGAGGTTGTCCTTGCCGATCTTCGCCATGTTCTTCAGCGCCGCGGCAGTCTCCTCGTCCGAATAAACCTGGAGCGGCACCTCGACGATCCGCTGCCGGACGGCCAGCGAAGCATTCCCCGCCGACGCGAGTCCGGGCAGCGCGGCGGCGACGGTTTCCCCAAGCATCGCCCCGATCTCCTCGCAGCTGCGGCGCTCCTTCACGGTGACGTCGATGTGGTTCAGGTCTCCGCAGGTGCCCGCGCCGAAGAGGGAAACGAAGTCCGGGCCGAGCGACTTCCGCAGCGTGTCCTCGAGGAAGCGCGGGTAGTCGCCAGAATACTCTGTGCCGCCGGTTGTGTCGAGATGGAGGGCGAAGGAAACGAGGCCTGCCATCGGCGCGGAGTTTTTGCCCGGCTTCGAGAGTAGGATGAGGCCGACCTTCGGATCGGTCGGACCGGCCGCGCGGACGATGTTCGGATTCTGCTGGCCGGGGTTGAAGCGCACCTCGCCATCCTTCATGTGGAAGCGCCGGTTGAACGAGAGCCGCTCCTCGGTCGCGTAACCCGCCGTGATGGCGACCTCGTCCGCCGCGGCGTCCGCGTTGACGATCGCCTTCACCAGCGCGTCCGCGAGCCGCGCGGAGTAGTCGGTTTGCTCGTGGGGATCGGTTCCGTGTTCGGCCGCGGCGCGCTCGTGGAAGTAGTCGCGCAGGGTGCCGGCATAGAGCGGGCCGGTATGCGAGTGGGTCGCCGATACGGCAATGTGCGCTACGGGAATGCCAGTCGTCGCGCTCGCTTGCTCCCGCGCCTTGTGCGAGACCCCCGGCGAGATCCCGATGAGGTCGCAGAAAACGAGGGCGGCTCCGGTATCGCCCTGGCGGAAGACGAGCGCTTTCGCCTTCAGCGGATCCTTCACTCCGGTGCTCAGTCGCTCGGAGAAGTAGCCGCTCATCCGGTAGGGAACCGGGGGCGTGATGTCGACAACCGCGACCCCGGCCCGCAGGGGCTCGGCGGAAGACCGACCGAAGGCGGCGAGAACGATGGCGAGGAAAAGGAGGGATTTCATCTTGCCAGCGATGATGCGCCGGAGCCGGGCTGCTGGCAAGTCTGCCGTGACCGCTGCGGTGCAGCGTGGAGTGGAAATCGCGCCTCGTTTTGTGCGATCGCGCCTGGTTTCGTTTCCACCATGAGGGAGAGGACCAACCAACCAAATCCGACGCCATGAATGCGATGAAAACCACAATTTCCCCCATCCTCCATCCTCCATCCTCCTCTTCGGCAGGCCATTGTCAACGCCGCAAACTGGTCGCACTGGCGGGGCCGGATTACAACGGGTACTCGCAGGAGTAACTAAAACTCTGCGCCATGCGCACCACCTCGTTCTGCGCCGCCCTGAGCGAACTCTGCGATGAGGGAATCGTCACCAAACAACCCCAGGGCTACCGTTCACCAACCCCTGCGCTTGCTCCAGTTTTTCGAGAGCTGCGAGCACTTTGGGATCGGTCGTGGTGTCACGAAATTTCTCAACCAGAGCATCCAGCACTTGGCGAAGAGGCTGATCGGTTACCCGGTCTGCTGTTGTCCACCAGTCGAGCACCTTGAGTGCGGCTGCACGATGTTGTTCATCGAGGCGTCGCAGCTCCAGTGCTCCGTCTCCCCGATAGCCGGTGGGATCATGCTGACCGTCCAGCCAGAACAGGAAGCTTCTTGCCGCCTGGCTGCCGCCAGTGTCACCGAGAGCAGTTCCTTTTAACAGCTCCAATGCCTCGGTCGGCACTCCTGAATGATCATGGATTCTCATGGGTTCACGGTCGGGTTCGATTCAAAAATCATGCTCTGAGACTTGCTGTTCGAAATGCATTCGCTCATGCAGAATCCGGCCCACTTCGACAACGCCGTCGGTTCCGATCCTGTAAACGATGTAGTGATGCTCGACCCGGTAGAATCGGCAGCCGGTCAAGATGTCGTCACGCGCCTTGCTCCTGCTCAACATGGGATTGGCCGCGATCGCATTCAGGGCATGCTCAAGGTGCCGCCTGTAAACATCAAACTGATCCACTCCCCATTCAACCAGGGTGTATTCATAGATGCCGATCAGGTCTGCATCGGCCTGCGGCGACAGCACATATTTCGACATTCCTTCCCTCTCTGTTTAAGCAGAGCCGGAATGCTTCCGCAGAACATCCTCGGCAATTTGTTCAGCGGATCGTGGCGAACGTTCCCCGCGATCGAGACTTTCAAAACCCTTGCGCACCTCACCGGTCAGAAGCTCGCGCTTGAGAGCGATCAGTTCCTGATACTCGGCATTCGACGTGATGACGACCGACGGTCTGCCATGCTTGGTGACCGAAACCGGCCCTTGCAGTGCCTGGTCGATCACCTTGCCAAAATTCTGTTTGGCATCATTGGCGGTAACTGTGTTCATTTGCATTCTCCAAAAAAAGTCTATTTCGTCTATTATAGACGATTTCCGTTTGCAATGCAAGTTGCTGTAATGGCAACCGAGCGATTGCACAATAATAATTTTCATCGTGTTCGTAATGGACTTACAATGAGCCATTTGCCAATATCGTCCAAAAACAGTGCACACTAATGCATATTATTGTGCATCAGCGCAGAGCGCTGAACATCAACCGGAAACGACGGTTTTCCAGAGCTAAAACCTTCAGAGGCTTCCCCCACCCCCCGGAAGCGGATTTTGTCGCCCTTGCCCCCAGGGTCTGCGGAATTGATGGCGATCTACCTTGAGACCACAGGGCATCGCGCCGAGTAGAACGCTTTTCCTTTTCAACCCGTTAAAAACAACAACGTCACAGGCTCAAACTCAAAACCGCCTATCCCCTGCTCCGTTGCCGATGCGGAGGATTTCGGCGGAGCTCTTCGCTGTTGCTATGGGGCTCCTCGGACAACGACTCCGCCGCCGCGTGCTTCTTCGTCAATCGGTATTTCGGGTTGAGGAAGGCATGGTGGTTCATAGGTCAATCGCGGCAATCCGGTCTTAAAGGACGCGATTGTTTGTGTCGTTATATCGTCATGCATTCGAATCATTGCTGTGTTGGTTTTATCCATAGTCTGTTTCAAACCACGTACTGCCGCTCCCAACAGAGGGATTTCTCCGAAAGCCTCCCAGCCAGTGTTTTTCGTCCATTCGACAAGGAAGAACCACGCTTGTCTTATTGCAACGTACGACCCTTTGCGAGAATGCTTCAGAGTAGCGATTAGTGATTCAAGTTCTTTTAGCACCCGCACACTGTCAATCTCTTCCGAGTCGACGATTTGCTGGAGGCAACCCACGATTTTATCAACATCTAGCTTGGAACGATGCAAAAGGAAACGATGCGCTGGGCTAGGACGCGTTGTGGTGGCGCGAATTCCGTATGCGTATCAGTGTCTATCTGGCTGTGATTAGCTTCAATGGATGGCTACTCGTGGCGTAGGGCTTCGATGGGGTCGAGTTCTGCGGCTTGGGAGGCGGGGTAGAGGCCGAAGAGGATCCCGGTGAAGCCGGAAATTCCGAAGGCGAGCAGGACGGACCACCAGGTGATGACGGTTTTCATGTCGGTGGCGTAGGAGACGATGACCGGCACGAGGATGCCGATGAGGACTCCGATGAGTCCGCCGCCGACCGAGAGCACGACGGTCTCAATGAGGAACTGGCGGACGATGTCGCGCTTCTTGGCTCCGAGAGCACGGCGCACGCCGATCTCACGGGTGCGCTCGGTGACGGTGGCGAGCATAATGTTCATGATGCCGATGCCGCCGACGAGCAGGGAGATGGCGGCGATCGATCCGAGGACGATGTTGAACATGCGCTTGGTGGCCTCGGCTTCCCGCAAGAGCTGCAGGGGTACGATCAACTCATAGTCAATCTTGCTGTGAAAGCGTTTGAGCATGCTTAAGATCTGGGGTTCCGCAATCAACACGCCATTGGTGTCCTTCATGCGCACGACGATACGGTGCAGTTGCACGCTCTCTGCACTGAAACTGCCCGAGTTGCGGCGCACCAGTGTTTCCCCGAAGCGGGCCCGCGCAGTGGAGAGCGGAATGTAAATATTGTTGTCGATCGCCTCTCCGTCGGAGTCGCCTTTCTGCGGACGTTGTTCCATGGTTCCGGTCTCCTGCAGCATGCCGACCACCTGATAGTAATCTCCCTGCACCCGGATCACTCCTTCCATGGGATCGCGAAACCCGAACAGCCGCTTCGCCAGCCCGACCGTGAGAACGCAGACATTGCGTGCGTGCCGCTCATCCGTGCGCGTCAGAAAACGCCCTTTCGCGATGTGGACACCCTGCACCAGTTGGTAGGCGGGCAGTGTGCCAATCACCTGACAGGGCACTTCGTTTTGGTCGTAGCGGGCATTTTCACGGATAATGCGCATGGGCACGACGCGTTCGATTGAGGGAAGGGTATGCTGCAGGCGCGAGGCATCGTCGTAAGTAAGCCCGTAGTGGACTTCGAAACTGCGGTTCGAGGAGCTGCTGCCCTGAGTGTCCTCGGGCGGTTTAACGCTGTTGATGATGACGTTGGTGCTGCCGAGACGCTTGATTCGCTCCTGCGCCTCATACGATGCGCCCTCGCCGATCGCCAGCATGGCGATCACAGAACAGACGCCAAAGATGATCCCGAGCATGGTCAATCCAGAGCGCAGCTTGTGCAGCAACAGACTCTTGATTCCGAGCTGAACGGTGTAGACAAACTGGTAAGGTATCATTTTGCAACCGCCTTTCCTTTGTTGATCACTTCGCGCGCGATCTGGCCGTCATACATGTGAACGACGCGATGAGCGCGCTCGGCGACGAAATCGTCGTGCGTCACCAGAACAATGGTCTTACCTTCACTGTTAAGGGTATCGATGAGATCGAGCACTTCGAGACCGGTGGCTGAATCGAGGTTCCCTGTGGGCTCGTCGGCGAGAATCATGAGCGGGTCATTGACCAGCGACCGGGCGATGGCGACACGCTGCTGTTGGCCTCCAGAGAGCTGCATCGGCCGGTGATCAAGCCGATCGCCCAGGCCTACAAGCTCGGCCAGATCGGTTGCCCGCTTTAAGTGTTCTGGAGCATTGACATCGACGCCCTGATAGATCAGCGGGACCTGAATGTTCTCGATAACGGTGAGTTGTTGGATCAGGTTGTAGCTCTGGAAAATGAAGCCAAGTCGTTTCCCGCGCGCCTGCGAGAGAATGTCATCTTCCATCTCCGCAACATTCTCGCCGCCGAGAAAGTATTTGCCGCGGGTGGGACGATCGAGGCAACCGAGGATGTTCAGCATCGTCGACTTGCCAGAACCCGAGGGCCCCATAATTGCAACATACGAGCCTTCGGTAATCGTAAGATCGACGCCGCGCAGTGCCCGAACTTCGACATCGCCGACCTGGAAGATCTTATGGATCCCGTTGATGCGGATAATCGCGTTCTCAGCTGCGGTTGCTTCGCTCAAAGTTCTACTTTCCAAGCTCTCTGTTCTGGACAAACGCCAAGGGCCAGGGCCATTAGCGTAGTGTTCCAAAAGGGAAGTTGATTGCCGGTGGATGGCGACATTGGCATCTTACGCATTTGACGGGCGGGCTTCTGGTTTCGCTTCGCCACCGGCGGCTTTCCCGCCGGGTTTATCGCCTTCACCACGCGGACGCCCTTCCATACCACCAGCACCACCACCACCAGCACCGTCGCCGCGTGGGCGCCTTTGACCTGCGCCAGAGCCAGCGTCGCCACTGTCTCCGCGTGAACGCCCTTCACCAGCGCCCGGCCCACCGGCCCCCGGAGCACCCCCTGAACGTCCCGGTCCGCCACCGCCGGTGGCGTCCGCACCTTCAGCTGGCTCTACAGGCATTTTGCGCGCTTCTGGACGCGCGGTTGGCAAATCGCTATGGTCGTCTACCCCCTCGGCGATGGCTCCGGCGAAGTCACCATCCGGCTCAAGTGGCGGTGACAACAATACCTCGTCACCCTCCTTTACTCCTTTGGTAATCTCGATGAACTTGTTGTTGAAAAGACCGATTTCGACTTCCGCTGGCTCGGCACCGCCCAGTCGGCGAAGATATACCAGCTGCTTGCCCTTAACGGTCGTCACCGCCTGGATCGGCACGGTAAGGACCTTTTCAAGATTAGTGATTACAATCTCCGCCCGCGCCGAGACTTCCGGCTTCACTCCTTCCGGCAACTGATCGGTGATCAGTATCTCGGTGGCGTACTTCTTGGTTCCAGAACCACCCCAGCGGTCGCCAGCATCCGGTAGCAGCCCGACTTTTGTGATTGTACCACGAAAATTCTGATCCGGCAAAGAATCCAGCACCACAAACGCTGGCTGCCCTTCGCGCACCTGACTGATGTGGGACTCGTCCACTTTCACCACCACCTTCATCTGCGAGGTGTCCGGAATTTTGATCAACGCCTGGCGCTGGCGCACCGTCGCGCCTTCTTCGATCATCGATTCACTGCTGTTACGGCTGCGCTCGATGGCGTACACCACCAGGCCATCGATCGGGGCGCGCACCTTGGTCGCCTCGAACTGCGTCGTCATCTTATCCAACTTCGATTTGTTCAACTCAAGGGTCCGCAATGCCGCGTTCAAGTCTGCCTCTGCCTGGGCAATTTCACTTTCGCCCTGTTTTTTCACTCGCTCCAACTCACGGCGCGCCTCACTCACGGCGGCCGAGAAAGTTTCCTGCTGGATCGACAGGTCGTAGTCGGTCAGCATTTTCTGTTTGCTCTGCATTTCTTCCAGCCTGGCAGAGGCGCTGGTGACCGCGAGCGCATCGGTGGCAAGCTTCGCCTTCGACTCGAAGCCCTTGTCAGTGAGCACCTTTGAGTGGCGCAACTTTTCGTTGGCGATCTCCAGTGCCTCCTGCTCGGTGAGGATGTCGATGTCAGCTAGGCGCACCAATTGCACTTTCTCCAACTGCTGAAACTTCTGCAGAGCCATGTCCGCCAGCAGCAAGTTCAACTCTGCGGTCTTGGAACCGCTTTCCGCAGTGCTCTTGGTGATGATGAGATTGTTTTCGGCGGCAACATGTTCGGCCACGCTCTTCTCGTAGGTAATCTGCTGCTGGTTCAGTGCATCCTCAGCTTCACCGGCGTCGAGCTCGACGATGAGATCTCCGGCCTTCACGAAAGTGCCCTCTTTAACGATGGAAATGATGCGCGAGCTGCCTTCGAGTTCGTTGCGCACTTCCACTTCGTTCACGGCCTGCACCGCGCCGCCCTCTACGATCGACACCAGAAAGTCGTTGCGCTTCACCGTGTGGTAGGCGCTGTCTTCTTTGGAATCATCAGTGGGCTTCAGCAAAAAGAACGCCGCAAGCACCGTAATACCCGCGCAGGCGCTGACGATCGGACGGCGGCGGCAGATGCCGATAAGAAATAGCAACGGTTTCTTCATGGTTTTCGGATTGTGGTGGTTCTGTGAGGGATTCGAGGCCCTTTAGTCCTTTGGAAACAATTCGTCTGGAGAGAGCACTTCTTCGCCTTCGAGGAAGGCGTCCGGCAGTGCTCCAGCCGGTGGGGCAGAAAGATCGACGATACTCGCCTGGGCTGACAGCCAATAGTCCTCGACTTCGGAGTTCAGGATGCCGAGTTCGATGAGCAGATCCAGCCGGGCTTCCATATAGTCTACGAGCGCCGCAGTGCGCTGGTTTTGAGCACTGATCAGGGAATCCTGAGCATCCTGCAGATCGCGCAGCGTCGCCTCGCCGGCCTGGAGGTTAAGGTCGGCGCCTTCCACACGGGTTTCGGCGAGCGTCACGGAACCCTTCTGGATGATGTAGTTCTGGCGGAACTGCTGGAGCTGACGAATTCCCTGATCAATGGTGTTGCGCAATTGATCGAAAGCCAGGCCAAGTGCCCGAAGCTGCTGTTGAAATCGGATCAGCGACGCGCGGTAGGCATTGCGCTCGAGCTTGCGATTGATCGGCAGGTCGAGGGCGAGGCCAACGTTGGCGTTGAGGTCGCGAATATTGAAATCGCGGTAGTTGAGTGGGCCTTCACTGGTGAGGGATGCATCCGCGAAAAAGTCGAGACCAGGCTTCAATGCGTCCGCAGTGACACGGACGAACCGGCGGCTGTCCTCAAACCGATCGATTTCGTTCTTGAGCGGCAGCCGGTGCTGAAGTGCGAGTTCGAAGCCCTGGTCGGGATCGAGGTAAAGCGGCACCAGTTCCGAGTCCCGCAGGCGATCCATCTCCGGGTCCGACAGACGCAGGTCGGTGGTTTGTGGCAACCCAAGGATCAGTTTGAAATTGTCCAGTGACGCTCGGAAGCGCACGACCGAATCGATGTAGGAATTCTTTGCCTCAAGGTCCGCCTGCTCGGCCTGCTTTACATCGAGAAGGCTCTCGCGGTCTACTGAACGGGCTCTCAGATACTCCGTGGTTTTGACCCTTGCGAGGTAGTTGTTGTACTGGTTGTAGACGGTGTCCTTCTGCTGCAGCAAACGGAAGTAGGCGATGACGATGTCGGCGGAGAAGGTATTCTGGAAATGAGCGAAAGCACGCGTTTCGTAAACGACATCGCGAGCGGCTTGCTTCAGTTGTTCGGTTGCAATGCCCGGGCCGGCACCACGGAGCAGTGGCTGCAGAACGTTGGCCTGGATGGTGGTGGAGGCTGCCTTGCGCGGATCCCCAGTGTAGAATCGCAGCAGGTCGTTCACCAGATTGATGCCGAGATCTGCACCCGTGGCCAGCGCCTGAGTCGCGCCCACGCGCGAGGTAACGGTGCCGCGTTCGTCCCAGAAGTGCTGCTCCTCGGTGATGGTGATCGTTTCCGTGGTCGGCACGGGTTCGGCTGCTGCCATGACCGCGTCGGCAGCAGCGGTTGCTTCGGTGGTAGGGGGGACCGGTGCGGGAACGATGGGCACTTCAACGGTCCGCTCGATCGTGCGCACTTCCGGGATCCAGGTGCGTGTTCCCGTTGAAGAAGCAAAAAACTGTGGGCGAAATCGGTGGCGCGCTCCGGTGTAACTCAGCGCTGCCAGGTAGAGGTCTTCTTTGCTCGACTGGTAGGCGCGGCTGGACTCTCGTCCCAGATCGATCGCTTCACGGATCGTGAGCTGCTTCTTGTCCCAGTTGCTGCGTTCCTTTAGAACGTCGTTTGCGGTGATATCTTTGGGCGCTTTTTTTGGGTCCTCGGTATCGATACTGAACTCTTCGTCGTCGTGCCCCATGGCCAGTTTGTGCTCAGCACGCACTTTTTCCAGAATGCCGTAAACGTCGTTGTCCGCACGGGCATTGTAGAGCGATGGAATGCAGCTGGTCAGGGAAAGCGCCGCACCGGCAGCAACGATGCCCATGCCTGCGATGGCGATGCGCTTCCGGATCATTGGCCAGTGGCACGGGCCCGCTGTCACCCCGTTGATTGTCATCGCGGGAGAGTGGGGCCGTAGCAGGTAGAACGTCCGCTGGTGGTTGGTCGACATAGAGGGGGAAGCGATAGCATTGCCACAGCCTCAGACTGACCAACAAGAGGATATGGTGTGTTTTCCCCCGAAGGGACACACTTTTGTTAAGATCGCCCTTAACTTAACTAGTGCCTGGGAGAAAACGCGATTTTCGGGAATTTTCGAACATTCGACGGGCTTCGGCGGCGGG
>JAQCER010000619.1 GCA_027618625.1 Verrucomicrobiota bacterium | reverse complement strand
ACCGCAAGACCGCTTCGCCGATTGAACTGAAACTGCATAAGGTTCGCCTGCTACTGCTACGAAAAAGCCCCAGGAGGAGTCACACCCGTCGCAAAATCAGAGGTTGGCCTCACCAGCACCGAAGGACGCACGAAGATCTCTTTGTCACGACGTGATTAATTCTGCGGAATTTCGATCTACATGGCGTCACCCGAATGGTGAACGACGTTATGAAGAATCGATGGCATCTCTTTTTCCTGCCGGTGGCGGCAATGGCAGTGGCACTGGCAATGACTGCATGCGGCACGACGACGCCCGCTGTGACCAATGCACTGCTCGGCGGGGCTGGGGCATATGTTGGAAACGAGTTCACGGACGGTGAACCGGAAGGTGCTTTGCTTGGCGCGGCAGCGGGTGTGGCCGCGGGGTCGTTGCTCAATCATTGGGAGGAGGCGGGGAAGACGGGGGCATTTCGCAACGGGTATGAGAAGGGGCGGAGCGATGAGGTGAAGCGGTTGTATTGGATCCAGAAGCGGATGCATGAAGGCGGCGCTGATGGAGATGGGTTGTATCGCGGCTACTACGAAATCCCGGTGCCGGAGCATGTGGCGTCGGATGGGACGTTGATCGAGCAACATACGCAAGTGGTGGAGGTAGTAGAATGAGATCGCGCTACAACAGGGACGGAAGCATCGACTACGAGGCGGATCGGGAGATCGAATTGCTGCGGCATGTGGATGCAGAGTTGGAACGTCTGCGGCGAGTGGATGCCGAAACTGGAGGTGCGGATGGCTGCATCAATGATGAGTCGCTGTTCAAGCCCACTGTCAAGCTGCTGCGGAAGGCCGGTCATCTGGGCGCACTGGTTGGCGACATTGCGCGCATGACTCGAATGACGCAGATGGAACTTTTTCCTGTGCTGGGAGGGATGCCGATGCCGTTGTCGATACCTCAGGCGATTCAACCACCCAACGGAATCCCCAATTTCCTGAAACCGAAATCGAAATCCTAACAGATCAACCATTCACCAATTCAGCCATTCGACGAACTTTAATCTCATGAAAGCACATCCATTCTACCGCTTGCCGTTTCCTCTCACCCTGCTGCCACTGGCGCTGCTCGGGGCACTGGCTTCACCGGTATCGGCGACTGGGTTGCCGGTCGTCGATGCGGCGCATATCGCGAGCAATCGCGTATCGCATGCGGTCGACTACGTGCAGCAAGTGCTGCATGAGGCAAACCAGCAGACGCAGATCCTGAAGCAGGTGGAGCAGATTACCCAACTCTACGAGCAGATCGAACAGCTGTACACGCAGATCGAGCAGATGGACAATTACCTTGAACGCTTCGGCGATCCAAAGGCGATCGCGAACCTGGCCGGATTGGATCAGCTGCTTGGCGAGTTGCGCAGGGCGACCGAAGGGCTCGACATCGAGGAGCGCCTGGGAGAAATCGGCGGTGATGGAATGTTTGCGTTCAGCGGCGACGGCGTGTTCAAGCCAGTGGGTGAAGCATTTGCGATCGGAGACAAGGAGTTCGAACGCAACGCGGAAACCTACAAGCCGGAGGACGTGACGCGGGAGACGATCGCGCAGTACCGTGCGAAGAAGAAGGAAGTGATCGAGCGCCGGGATGCCTTGAAAAACGAGGTGGCGGCGACAACGACCCAGCTGAAGGGGGCTTCGACGGATTCGGAAGTGAAGAAGCTGACAGGGGTATTGCTGGGCTTGCAGACGGAGTTGCAGGTGCTCGATAAGGAGGTCGATATCGCTGCCGAAGACGCAGTGGTGCGGGATCTGGAGAATGAGAACCAGAGGCGCACGGAAGCGAAGGCAGCTCAGGAGGAGAACGCGAAGAAGTTTGCTGAGGGGAACCGCAAGGATGCGGCGACCTACAAGATCGACGACAGTGGGTATGGCTGGTGATCAACGGATCGATTGAGCGGAAGAAAACACAACCACCCGAGAGCGATGGGCAATTTCGACAGTCTCTTTCCGACGTTCAAGACTGCGGTGCAGGATCTGCACGATGGGTTGCTGGTCTTTGCGTTCATCATCATGGTGTTGGGTCTGTTGATCGCCGCTTATCGAGGAATGTTTGGAAACCTGGTCGAAGTGACGCAGGCAATGACTGCGATTGCGATTCTTACGGTGGTGCTGAATTACGTCGATGACTGGACGTTCGAGATCGGCAACCTGATCAACGAACATGTGATCGGTGAACTTGGAAGTGATCCCCGCGAAACGCACACACGTTTTGGCGAGTTGATCACTGAACC
This sequence comes from Verrucomicrobiota bacterium, assembly GCA_027618625.1. Lineage (GTDB taxonomy): Bacteria > Verrucomicrobiota > Verrucomicrobiia > Verrucomicrobiales > DEV007 > JAGROY01. The sequence continues at coordinate 1,266 of JAQCER010000619.1, read as the reverse complement.
GGAAGAAGATGCCGACCAGTCATGGTACGAGGAAATCTTCGCATTGGAGGCCTCGATCGCGAAAGCGTTGGGCTACTTCTTGATCTGGCTGGCGGCAAAGGTGGCCTGGCTGATCGTGTGGTGGGCCTATTTCATTCAGAAGGCGCTGCTTTATTTCGGGATGGCGTTGTCGCCAATTTTTCTGCCGATGTTCCTCTTGAATGCAACGCGTGGGATCATGGTGCGCTACGTGCTCGGATTGATCTCGCTGCTGGTGTGGCCACTCGGTTGGGCAGTGGCGAACCTCATGACCGACTCGCTGCTTCAGGCGGGCGCGGACAACACGATCTTCGAATACGGTGGTGCCTTGGGACAGGCGACCTACGGGCCGCAGATGATTTTCTTTCTGCTGCTGGCGTCGCTGTGGCTGGTGTTCAGCACGATCGCGGCACCGGTGATGCTTGGCAAAGTGATCGCTTCCGGTGCGCAGATTGGCGCGGCGCTGCTGGGTGGATTTGGATCGAGCCTGATGTCTGGAGCGAGCGGTGCCGCGGGAGGTGCCGCTGCCGCTTCGGGAGCGGGCGGCGGGGCACTGGGAATGATGGCGGGAGGCGCTGCAGGTGGTGGTGCGGGAGTGATCGGTGCCTCGATGGGATCGGGATCACTGGCGACCGGTGCCGGGCTTGCGGCACTGAGTTCGGCAGGCGGAGGTGGCGGTGGTGGAGTCCCATCGGAAGCTGGATCTGCAGCTGGCGGAGGAAGTACGGCGACCGCAGGAAGTGGCAGCGGGGGTGGCGGCGGTGGAGCTGCCGAAAGTGGGGCGGGCGAAGGCCCAGGAGGAAACAATGACTACAACAGCAAGGCTGCGGCGATCGCTGCCGCAAACTGAACTACCTACTCATGAAACGCAAATCGGCAGTCGATCTCTTTATTCACAAGGACAGGGTATCCATGTTCTGGTTGCTGGTGGCTCTGGTAGCCACGGCTGGGTTCTGGTGGGAACGCCAGCGTCTGGTCAAAGAACTGGCTTCGAAGCCGCAGTTCTTCGTGATGGACGCCAACGATACCTACTACCTGCCGGTGGCGATGGACTTTGAGCAGGCGAAGGATGTGCATGCGGCTCAGACGCGCCTGGCGATGGAGGCATTGTTCAATCGAAGCCCGAGCGGCGAAGATAATCCAGAGCGGCTGCAGCGCATCTATGGTCGCGATGCCTTCAAGGAAGCGCAGGCATCGATTGCAGCCGAGGCGAAGGAATTCGAGGAGAAGGAGATTCACCAGAAGGTC
>JAQCER010000618.1 GCA_027618625.1 Verrucomicrobiota bacterium | reverse complement strand
AGATGCAGCTGGCCCGCCTTGAACAGGATCAGAATCTCGAAGCCGGAATCCAGGCGATGGAGATGGCCTTCCGCATGCAGGCCTCGGTGCCGGAGGTGTTCGATGTTTCCAAGGAAAGCGAAGCGACCCGCAAGCTGTATGGCGAATCCGAGTTTGCCAAAGGCTGCCTCATTGCGCGTCGCCTCGTCGAAGAAGGCGTCCGCGTGGTGCAACTCTCGCACAGCATTGACGGCTACGATATCGCCTGGGACACCGGCCACGACGACATTGTCGGCGGGCACGCCGCGCTGGCCAAAGCGTGCGACCAGGGCATCGCCGCCCTGCTCATGGATCTCAAAGGCCGCGGGCTGCTCGACGAAACCCTCGTCGTCTGGGGCGGCGAATTCGGACGCGCCCCCACTTCCGAGGGAAAAAGAGGCCGCGATCACGACCACTACGGCTACACCGTCTGGATGGCGGGCGGCGGCGTAAAGACCGGATTCAGCTATGGCTCCACCGACGAATTCGGCTGCTCCGCCGTCGAGAATCGCGTCCACGTCCACGACATGAACGCCACTATCCTCCACCTCATGGGCCTCGACCACGAGAAGCTCACCTACCGCTACTCCGGCCGCGACTACCGCCTCACCGATGTGCACGGCCATGTCGTGCATGACATCATCGCCTGACGGCGGCAGACCCTCGTCGTTGCCAGGAAGCATCACACCTTGTTGGTCATCGGATTCCTACTATGAGAAATCGATTGATCCGATGTTTCATTTTACAATCCTCGGCAACGTCCTTGTTCCTCCTTGCACTCTGCCTGTCTCTCACCACCCCTGGTCCAGGCTCAGAAGGAAGGGGCGGCGGATAAATATGAATTCAAGGGGGTGACTGATCGGCCTGGTGCAATATACCGCGTCAATGAGTTGGTTGGGTTTGAATTTACCTTATCAAATAACGGAAAGCCGGTTGGCGATGGTGAAGTCGCCTGTTTTATCAGCAACGACGGCCAGTCGTTATACGATGGCAGAAAGGTCATCAGCAACGGCCGTGTAATTCTGTCCGCCCAAATGAGGGAACCGGGTTTCCTGCGATGCACAGTCACTTACGTCTTGAAAGATGGCAGTGAATTGATGGGTGTAACGTTCACTTAGCTTCCGAACATGTTGAGGAAAATGATCTTCATATGTAATACCAGATTCAGCGAACTGCAGTAGCGCTTGGAAATATGCTTTTGAAATTTCTAGTATCTCGCTATGGCTTGCGATTAGAAGATCACCTTGTTCCGCTTCAAGATCATCTGCGATCTTGGGGACGTGCTCAATTAGGTAGCTTTCCCATTCCAATGCATCCTCTCTCGTCAAGACACCCCGTTTAGCCCATGGGAATTTCTGATCGAGGATTGGCACAGTGACCGCGCGCGAAAACTTGTGACAATTTAGGGAATGATGATTTGAAACACAGACGATCACTTTCGCGTGAACCATTTCGTTCTTCTTGCCTCCTGCCGAGACGCCGATCACGCGCAAGAGATCCGCAGGGCTCCCTTGCTTGTAGAACACAAGATTCTCGATTGCGAACTCATCTTGAAAATACCCTTCAGAATCCAAGGCAACTCGAAGCCGCTCTCCACTAATGCGCCCAAGCCTTGTATTGCGGGGAATCATGGGAAAACGTTGCGTCATGGTGACAGATCTTGCTTGACTGCTTGTAACATTTTCCGATTGATCTTGTCCAACAAGTGGGATGGGCTGATCTGAGACCATGGCGTCACGTTGAATTCATAGATTGTTCCCGTCATCGAATCGTAGTAGTGTTGCGCTTCGATAGCCCTTCTCGCCCACGACCTCAACGAGGACGTATGGGAGCAAATAGCAAATATCCTTGATACTGACCGGTTGGAGGCGTTCATATTGACGCTGCTTGCAACAGAGGACTTTTGCGACCAAAGCTATCACAGGCAACTATACATAACGGATCAAGAGTCTAGTGTCACTAGGCATTCGTGCCGGAAATTGAAGGTCTCGAATGAGAACTCATGCTCGTCGCCATTGTCGTCGGTAAGCACGACCATTGCGGAACCGACCGGGCCGCCACTCATGGGACGAATGTAGCTCTTGATGCACTCGAACACTGCAAGCTCCACCGTTGCCGAGAACATGGAACCAAAAGCGTCCGAGCGGATGAAGTGGCGGCAGGGATTTGCTGGGTCGTTACTGGCGGAGGCAAAACGCGGGGCTGGATGATAATGCATCACTCCCAGCATCGGCTTCTCACGTCCAGCCGTTTCCACCAAGCGCCATAGCGTCCTGGCGTTTGTATTCTTGAACGTTGTGGCGAGCGACTTCACGAGTCCCACCAGTTGGCGCTGAAGACAATGCCTCGGCGGTGAAGCGTTCGCGCGGGAACAGCAACTGGCCTGCGCCGTAGTTGGCTTCGGCTTCCCCCTTGTCGAGGCAGGCTTGTTTCATCGTCACTTCGCCGTCGCCGTGGAGGATTGGCTCGTGCCATTCGAGGACGGTGTGGATGGTTTCATGGCCCTCGGCCCAGCGGTGTTTTGCTTTGTGGAGCGTTTCATCAATAAGGATGCGCTTTCAGTCGGGCACGACCAGCGCCTTGATGCCGCGTTTGCGAATGACATCCAGCAAGATGGATGGACGAGCCAGAATTTGCTTCCCCGCCATTACAAGGTTGTGAACGGCCCGCTGCATGAGTCCGTCGTCGTCCGTCTGGAAAAAACCGACGTGCAGTCGCAGTAACTCGCGCACTTCCTCCAGCCGCAGCGGGGGTTCCGGGTTACCGAGGTCGCGCAGGATTTTGTCCACACGCTTCTCGATTTTCTGCCGGATACCCGGCTGGAGGATGAGGTTTTGCATCAGGGTTCCGTGTGTTCGACGAGCGCCTTAAGCACGGCTTGGAGCGCATGCTCTTCGTCTGCGGTGAGTGGCTCCACAAACCCGGAACACGCCGCGTAGCGAATGCTGTCCTCGTGGAGACGGGAGGATGCAGCATCCGCCAGCCCAGCTTTCTGCATGAACGCCTTCGGGGGCACTTTGAACACCTTGGCGAGACTGAACACGGTGCTCGGTTCCGGCATACAGTCGGGGTTGGACTCGATTTCAGACAGTTCCTCGCGAGTGGCTTCCGCCTCGCTGGCGAGCTGGTCAATAGTCCAGCGGCGTGAACGCCGCATCAGGGCGATGGTCTTGCCGAACGTGATGCTTTCGACTGTGGTATTGACTGGCACTGCGCTGAGCGCGGGCTTGCCGATGTGGCGCAGTGAACCGGCGCCGATTTCGTGCCCCTCTTCGAGGTGCGCACGGCTCTGGAACCATTCTTTGGTGACGGTGATTTTCATAGGATGTGCAGGTTGGTGTGGTGGAGAGTAATGCTTACGCCGGACGGCAGAAGGCGTCGGCTTGTGCAGGAGTCATTTCAAAGTAGTCGAGGTCGTCATAGTGCCGGTCTTGGCCCAGCCCGGACGTCCCGCAGGTGTTGGCGTAAAAGCTGGCTGCCTGTGAAGAAAAAGCAGGACTTCAGAACCTAT
>JAQCER010000617.1 GCA_027618625.1 Verrucomicrobiota bacterium | reverse complement strand
GTGAGCGGCTGCGGAAGCTGACGTTCTGGGCTACGCTGATTCCGCTGGGACTGATCGTTGTCGGCATTGGCTTCAGAGTTTACATCATGGGGCGTCCTCCGGTCGCGGAGTTGTATGAAACGGTGCCTTTCATTACGTTCGTGGCGATCGTTGTTTGTCTGTTGCTGGATCGCTCCCTCAAGCTCCCGGTGATGCTGCCGCTTGCCTGCGCGCTGGGTGCCCTCGGTCTGCTGGTCGCAGATCGGTATGAAACCATTCAGGGCACTGACACTATGAAGGAACTCACTGCCGTTCTTCGCAGCAATTTCTGGCTCACCACACACGTGCTTGTCGTTCTAGTGGGATACGCTGCGGGGATTCTGGCATCGGTAATTTCTGGCATCTACATCATCAGCCGTGCCTTCGACGCTAGACGCAAGAAGTCGGAGTATTTTCGCACTTTGACCCGGGCGGCGTATGGAATCATCTGCTTCGGTCTGCTTTTCTCACTTGTAGGAACCATTCTCGGTGGGATCTGGGCCAACTACAGCTGGGGTAGATTTTGGGGTTGGGATCCCAAAGAAAATGGTGCCCTCATGATTGTGCTCTGGTTCCTCATGATTTTGCACGCCCGAGTAGGGGGCTACATCAAAGAGTTCGGTATCCACTTGTTGTCGGTCGTTGGTGGCGCGGTGGTGGTGTTTTCGTGGTTCCATACGAACCAACTTGGAGTTGGTCTGCACTCCTATGGATTCACCAGCGGTGTCATGTTCGCCATCAATCTGGCCTACGGCACCTTGGCCACGCTCTTTGTCGTCGGCCTTATCACTTCGGTCATCGCGAATCACTATGAGTCAGAGGCAAAGGCCGCTGGCAAAGAGGCACGAGATGGGGCTCTGCCATCCGGCGCCGGAGCCTGATCCAGGGGAAATGCGGACTTCGATCCGCCTCACGGTTTCACCTTCACTTTAGTTTCATGCAGAAATCGTGAATTGACGGTTTCTGGGATGAGATCGGTGTTGCTTTGTCTACGGTGGAACTGTACGATCTGGTTCTTCGCACTGCAGGGCTTTCAATCCCAAATTCGCACATGCCCCACCCATTCAACATTTTTCCGAAAGAGCGCACGCTCGCCTTGATCCTTGCGACCACACTCCTCTCAGTTGGCTTGCTGGCTGAGGGCTTCAGTCAGGGAGTTCAGATCAACGAGTTTCTCGCTTTGAACAATGACGGGATTCAGGATTCCGACGGTGATCCCAGTGACTGGATCGAGTTGTTCAATGCAGGTGTGACCACCGTGAACCTGGCTGGTTATAGTCTAACGGACGACTTAGCGGAGCCTGGGAAGTGGAAGTTCCCTGAAGGCACCACGTTGGGTGCTGGCGGCTATCTTGTCGTTTTCGCTTCAGGCAAGGATCGAGTAGTCGCGGGCGAAGAATTGCACACCAATTTCCGATTGGGCAGCAGTGAGGCATATTTGGGGCTGTTTGATGCTGCCGGCGTATCGGTGAGCGCGTTCACCGATCTGTCTGAGCAACAGGAAGACGTTTCCTATGGGCTGGGTGTCAGTGATGCAACGGTTCCTCAGACTTTTGTCCCTGACGAGGCCGCCTGCAGGTGGTTGGTGCCAACTGCGGACATTGGCAGCGACTGGCAAAAGCCCGCTTTTGACGATACGGGATGGACCGCAGCCAAGCTGGGACTGGGGTTCGACTACGATGACATTACCGGTGAAAACGGCAATCTGCAGGCCGCGATGCAAGGGGTGAGCGGTAGTGTGTATGTCAGGGTTCCTTTCGAAATCGAGAGTCCTGCCCGAGTCGTCGCGCTTTCTCTCGCGATGCGGTTTGAGGACGGATTTGCAGCTTTTCTCAATGGACACTTGATTGCTTCCAGCAATAGTCCCGTTCCGCTTTCCTGGGATTCGGTGTCCACTACCTCAAACCCTGACGCAGATGCAGTGATCCCTGCAGAGTTTGTCCTGACGACAAACGACTTTGCTGGTCGCTTGGTGGCTGGAACAAACATCCTGGCGATCCAGGGAATGAACAGAACCAAAGGAGGGTCAGACGCCCTGTTCTATCCAAATCTAACCGGGGCCACGTCTCTGGATGCCGCCGCCGCTTCGGGATTTTTCCAGACTCCAACCCCAGGAACGGTAAACTCTGCGAGGGTGGACGGGTTTGTGATGGCTATCGACGCATCGCCCAAGCGCGGCTTCCACGATCAGCCAGTCGTGGTGACAATTACCAATCCAACAGAGGGCGCTGCCCTCTACTACACATTGGACAAAACGGAGCCAACTCCCGCAGAGGGCACGCTCTACACCGGGCCGATCACGATCAACAAGACGACCGTTCTTCGGGCCGCGGCCCATCGTCCGGGGTATGTTTCCTCTCCGGTCGAGACCCACACCTACGTCTTTCTCGAAGATGTGGTCGAGCAGCCGAACATGCACCCATCGGTGACCAAGGATCCAGTGCAGGGGCCGCAGATGAGAGCCGCGCTCACAGCATTGCCAACGATTTCGCTGGTAGCCAGCAATGATCGAGATCTAAAGCGAGGGACGAGTGGGGGCGGAGTTCCGGGCGTATTCCAGCCTGAGGTGACATGTTCGGTAGAGTGGCTGAATCCTGATGGATCTGAAGGCTTTCACATCAATTGCGGCATCTCGCGGTATGGCGGCTTTTTCACGGACTTCGACAAGAAGTCCTATCGTCTCTATTTTCGAAAAGAGTATGGCGAAGGAACGTTGAAGTATCCCGCATTTGATGGATTCGAATACGAAATTCCGCCGGTGGATGAATTTGACTCCCTCTCGCTCCGATCGGGCTCCCATGACATGAATCAGCGTGGCGCTTATATGTCGAACAGGTATGCTGACGATACGCTGCTCGATATGGGCCAGATTGCACCGCACGGCAGGTTCGTTCATGTCTATCTGAATGGCGAATACTGGGGACAGTATCATCTTCGTGAGCGCTGGCACGCGGCGATGTTTGCCCGTTACTTTGGTGGCAAAAAAGAGGACTACGAAGCCATCAATGGCGACAACAGTGGAGACGAGTTTTTGCCGGGAATTCCCTACGATGGAACTGGAGAACTTTGGCAGCAGGCGCGCAACCTGATCCGCGAAGGTGGGCGCGCGAACCCGAAAAATACTTACAATCTTGCGAAAACGCACATCGATATCGAAGACTATGTAAGCTTCATGATCATGTGGAGTTCCGGTGATTCGGAAAGCGAATTCCAGGCTGTCGGTGGACTGTCCATGGGGCCACCTCCTGGGTCTCCTCTTGGTGTGGGATTCAAGTTCTTCCTCAAAGATGCTGACGGATACCTGCGCAACCACAAACCAGGCCGGGCAAGGCACAACGGGCCACTCAATCTTTTCTCGGCTCTGCGCACAGAAAAGAATCCTGAATATCTCGTTCAAGTGGGAGACATCATTCACAGGTATTTCTTCAATGGTGGCGCCATGACGACTGAAAAGAATGTAAGTCGCCTGCAGAAGCGCATCGATGAGATAAAAGTGGCCTTCCTCGGCGAGGCC
>JAQCER010000616.1 GCA_027618625.1 Verrucomicrobiota bacterium | reverse complement strand
CTTGATCGGGTAAAGACAGCCGATGATTCAGAGAAAAGTTTCGCGCACGTGATTTCGCTGATGCTGTCCCTGCCATTCGTGTTGTTCGCGCCGATCGCTGGCTGGCTCTCCGATAAGCTTTCCAAGCGCACGGTTATCCTCCTTTGCCTCTACGCCCAGTTGGGGATTCTCGGGCTGATCGCTTTCTCGCTGTGGATGGGTTGGTTCAAAACGGCGACGGCCGGGTTCTTTGTCCTGGCAGTGCAGTCAACGTTTTTCTCGCCTGCGAAAGTCGGCATTGTCAAAGAGTTGATCGGCACCAAGCACCTCGCCATGGCTTCCGGCATTTCCCAAATGCTTACCATCCTTGCGATCATCCTTGGGGGTTGGCTGGGAGGTTTTGCGTTCAAGCGATTCTCGGAAGCCGGATTCTCGATGTGGCAGGCGGCATCCTATCCGATCCTCATCATGGGTGTGATTTCCTTCCTCGCGATCATTGCTGGTTGGAAGATCAAGCGCGTGGCCCTGACACACAATCCAGGCCCCTTACACCCGTCATTATTGATTCAGCACTTCTTTCATCTGGACGATCTGCTCCGGGAACGGAGGCTGCGACTGACGGCATTGGGAATCGGTTACTTTTGGTTTGCAGGTGGGCTTTTGTTCCTTATCACCATTCAGGTCGCGGGCGAAGTAGTCGAGTTCAAGGCTGCGAAGGCTGAAGTGAATGGCTTCATGATGGCACACGCTGGCCTGGGAATTGCCATGGGCAGCATCCTCGTTGCGATGATGTCTCCAAATCGCATTGAGCTTGGCATGGTTCCTGTAGGCGTGCTCGGGATGGCGATCACGGCGATTACAGCAGCCGCACTCCAACCAACCGAGACACTCTTTTCATGGTTCAATGGCAACCTGTTTCTGCTCGGCATGTTCAGCGCCATGTTTCTGGTGCCATTGAATGCCCTCCTTCAAGACATGGTGCCACCCGAGAATCGAGGGCGCATGCTCTCGGCGTCAGCTCTGCTCGATTCTGTATCCGGACTTGTAGCCATCGCAGTGCAATACGCGTTCATCAGGCTGGGAGTCTCGACCCCGCTTCAGTTCATCCTCATGGGTGTAATGAGCCTGGCGGCTGGGGCTTACGTAGTTCGCCTGCTACCCCAGAATTTCATCCGGTTTGTTGTCCTGATGCTGCTGCGGACGATTTACAGAATTCGCCCGATCAATGCCAAAGTACTTCCTGAGACCGGAGGTGCCATGCTGGTCGCGAACCATCTCAGCTACATCGATGCCTTCATCATCTCCGCAGCTTCCGATCGCATGGTGCGCTTCGTCATTTTTGACCACTACATGACGGTCAGGTGGATGCAGCCATTTTTGAAAATATTCGGCGCCGTTTCCATCTCGCCAACCCGCGCCAAGGAAGCAGTGCGCACGGTCGCCGATGCAGTCAAGGCGGGCGACCTTGTCTGCATATTTCCGGAAGGACAACTGACGCGCACGGGCGCATTGAGCGAAATCAAGAAAGGTTTTCAGTTGATGGTGCGCCAGGCGGACGCCCCAGTGATCCCCATCTACATGGACAATCTGTGGGGTTCCATTTTTTCGTTTGAACGTGGCCGGTTCTTCAAAAAATGGCCGTATCACTTTCCATTTCACTTGTCGGTTCACTTTGGTGATCCCTTGCAGCCAAAGGAAGCCACCAGCAATCGCGTTCGCGAAGTCCTGATGGATCTTTCCGCCGACGCACTGAGCGAGCGCAAAGAACTCACCATTCCCGTCGAAGTAACACTGCTCAGGCAGTTGCGTCGACGTCCCTGGCGTGGGGCCATGACCGAGTATGCCAAAACTCCGAGACGGCTGAAGCGCTCCGCAGTTTTCGCAAGTGCCCTGGAATTGGCCAAGAAATGGCGGCGAACGCTGCCAGCCGACCAGCCCCGAGTCGGCGTCGTTCTCCCTAACAGTTCCACCAGTGTCCTGGTAAACCTGGGACTCCGGCTCGCCGGTCGGGTGCCCGTCAACATCGCCCTGGAGAAAAAGTTTTCTGCCAGCGCCATGCGCGAGACCATGGCTGCCGCAGGCATCCGCACAGTAATCTCAACAAGCAAACTCAAGGAACTGCTCACCGATCATTACTGGCCAGAAGCGGTGCTCGATATGGGAGCAGAGCTGCGCTTCTCCACCAGCGCGCTCTGGCTCACGCGAGCCAAGCTCTGGCTCACTCCAAAGTGGCACGACTGGCGGCTAGCCAAAGTCAATCGCGGTCGCCACAACCCGGCATCCCCGGCCGTCGGCTGGATCTGCGACGATGGCAACGGCAAGCCGTTGTTCACGGAACTCTCGCATCGCGATCTGCTGGCGAACGTCGAGAAAATGAATGGCATCAATGCCTACCGCGACGGCGACGTCCTGCTCAGTGAACCCCACTTCTCCAGCGCAGAGGGCACGATACTCTCGTTGTGGTATCCCCTCCTGCGCGGCCTGCCGACAGTCATGATTTCCGCAGCCGCCGATCTCTCCAAATGGCGAGCCGCTGTGGCCGCTGAGAGGATCACCTGGATCATCGCCGGGCCGATCTCCCGCGCCTATCTTTTGACCGGCTCGGCCCTGCCAGATCCCTCACCGTTGCGCATCCTGCAGACCTTCCAGCCTATCGAATCCACCGCCATCGAGAAACTCGAAGCTGCTTCGAAGGTTCAAGTCTGCCGCTGCTTCGCTTCTGACGCGTTGGGAGGATTGTTGGGCATCAGCATTCCTGACCCGAATGCCATTACCGTCACAGCCCAGCACCAACCCGGTGCCCTGCCCGATGCAGTGGGCCGCCTCCTCCCTGGCACCACAGCGCGCGTGGTGACCACTCCTCCCACCGAAAACGACAACTGGGAAACTATCGTCGGGCACGCCGATGATCTCACGACCAGCGGCTACATTATTTTCAAGGGCCCGGGAATCAAATACGACCAGAAGTTCACCCAAATTGGAAAGCTCAATCTGGACGGCTTCCTTATGCTCGGTGATGCCCCGGCTTCCACCGAGAACTAGACTAGACTAGTCCCCGCAACCTCACCCGAGATCTGCGTCAGGATCGATGCCCATTGCGCGTAATTTTCCAGCCAGCGCTTCCGCGCGCTGAGCTTCTCTGTCCGCACGCCGAGCCTCGTCGTTGGCCCGCTGAGCTTCGTGATCCGCCCTTTGCCGCTCCTCTTCAGCCAGTTCAGCACCGGTCAGTAGGACATTGCCATCTCCATCCGCCCATCGTAGCCATCGATCTCCGGTGCCTTCAAAGGATCCGGGCCAAATACATAGCTGCAGATTCAGCCCCGAGAATGCGATCGGCTCATTCTTTTGATAGACGCCTCCTTGAAGCTGGTAGTAGGCGAGTTCGCCGTTTTGAATCTGACACGCCGGATCGTAGACCACGTAGTGCGGTACGCCGATGCGACAATATTCCTTCCACTTCCGATCAAGCTCGCCGCCTTTTTTGTTCGACACGATCTCAACTACAATGTCTGGCGCCTTACCATGTTCCCACAGGAAATCCGAGCTCAATCACCA
>JAQCER010000615.1 GCA_027618625.1 Verrucomicrobiota bacterium | reverse complement strand
GGGTGATATCCCGGCTTCCTCAAGCCGATGTAAGAAGAATGCGTCGATCTCATTGGTCACGCGATCAGATGCCGACACCTTGGGGATATCGTGAGAAGCTGGTAAGGTGAAAGCCCTTCTCGCTTCTCGTCCGACCTCGCCGCCCCAGTCATCGCGATCGTCATGGTGAGCGCCAAGGAGCGGCAGAGTGGAGACGATCTGAAGCGTTCGGAGCGGAACATTGGGAGAATGTCGCAGCTGGTCGGGTCGATCGCATTTCAAGAACAGGTGAACTGATGATGAAGAGTGCGGAGATGAGAGAATCACTGAATTGCCTGAGAGGTTGACTGTCGTTGGGGAACCCGGGCATAGTCAGGCATGCTTACTCTGCGCTGGTCCATCATGTTTTCGCTGGTAATGACGGTTGCCGGGGTAGTTAGCCTTGTTGCGCAAGAGGCGGGATCGTCGAATAAACTGGCAGTATGGAGCGAGCAGGCAGCGGCAACCTGGTGGCTTCGACATTCGGAACCAGTTTCATGGAAATCGGGCGCGGAAGAGCTGCGCACGACATTGCTGGCGGCGCAGGAGGAGCACGGCATTCCGAAAGTGTTCACTAACCCCCACTTCACAGCTTGGCTGGAGCATCTACGCTGGCTGACGCTCTATACGCAGAGCGGGGACAGCACAGGATATCTGTCGACTCCCAAAGGCGCGGCGACGTTTGCCCGGATCAGCAGGGAGTCGCCATTGCTCACGGAGCTGTTCACGGAATCGCTGTCCACCTACGACAATGCGTCGCGGGCGGCCGAAATCTTGTGCGAAATCTACGCTGCTGATCCCAAAGTCGCAGTCGAGTATCGGAAGCTGGCAGTCGCCTTTGCCCTTGTCTTCGACCAACCTTTTCCACAAAGCTGGCCGAATTCCAATGCGCGCAAATCTCAACTGGCGATTGGCGATGAGAATCCGGTCGAGCGTTTCAAATTCTACATTCGCTGTGTCGAGGCAAAGGCCTTTCTCATAGATCCCAAAAGGCTTTCCGTTCGCGAGCTGATGTGTGTGGTCGACACTCCGCTGGAGTTTCGCGAGTTGCAATACGTGCAGCAGGTGAAGCTCAAGAGCGCCGAACGCCTCAAAGATGTCTACCAGGCGATTCCGTATGAGAAGGCGCGCCTCGATGATGGGCGGCTGATGTGGGAGGGATCTACTTACCGATTGATCGACATCGGGCGAGCTGGCGGTGTCTGTGCTGATCAGGCATTCTATATGACCCAGTGTGGCAAGGCGAAGGGCGTGCCGACCGTGATCTTCGTCGGGCAGGGGCAGAATGGTGGCCATGCGTGGACTGGATTCATGCCGGAACCGGGAAACTGGAATCTGGAAGTGGCGAAGTACCGACAGGAGAAGTATCCCGTGGGCAAAGCCTTTGACCCGCAGAGCTGGCGGCGCGTCACCAGCGATCAATTCGGCCTGCTAGTGAAGGCGCAGAGTGGGGGATCTTCCGCAGACAAAGATGCGCGGCTCGTGCTGCAGTGGGCGGCGATGAATCCGAAGCACCAAAGGTACGCGGCCCTTTTGTCTCACGCCCGCAAGCTAGCACCACAAATGCTCGAAGCATGGGAGATGGAAGAAGGCTGGCTGGGTGCAAATGGTGCCTCTGCTGATCAGTGGCGGGCATTCTGGCAGAGTTGGATAACGGCGTTTCGCAATCAACCAGATCTGGAATTTCGTGGCCAGATGCGCTTGATGCGGGCACTTCGAACGCTCGGTGAAAAATCGGCAGAGGAGCGCCTGCGTACGAGTATAGAAAAGGATAATAGTTCGGGTCGGTTCGACCTTGCTGTCGCGATCGCTGCGGACGGCGTGCTCGAACTCCTTGAGACAGGAAAACTGGATGAGGCGACGAAGGCATTCGACGCCGTGATCAACGATTTTAAGTCGAAGGCGGGTGGCCATTTGTTCTACAACTTGATTGTCCCTTACCTTGATCTCTGTATCGAGAAAGACTACCACGATCAGGCAGCCGCAGCACTCCGTACAGTAGATTCCAATCTCGAGTTCACAGAGTTCGGCACCGTCAGCGTCGACTTGAAGAAACTGAAAGACAGGGTAAGGGCCGCGGCCTCCTGAACGAAGCAGTCTCCGATCCTGCCATAAAGAGATCTTTCCGGATTTCTGCTCCCAGAACCTCCGGGAAAAGTAGCTCAAGCTTCAGCTCGATTCACCCATTGGCTTCTCCCACCGCGGTCACTATCCGCAAAGTTGAGAATAATAATAACGGGGAATATGATTAATACGAAAAAATCTTGCTAGAATGGTCGATCTATGCGATAATTCTATCACTGAAAGGAATCAGAACTGATGATGAGGATCGTTACAACCATTTCATGCCACCGGGCCGCAGCTTCTCTCGGGTTTTCATTTGGGGACATCATGGTCGATCTTGCGGTGCTCGCTGTCGCAACCACGATCGGCGTCCATCACTTTTGCGAGGAACAGGCTGGGCTTATCCGAGGTCATCTGTCTGGATGCAATGTCATGTCCGAAGATTGCCGAGAAGATGCGGTAGCTCATCTCGATAAGTTTTCAGAGCCACCGGCAAGTGATCTGACGCAGAAGGTGCCCAAGTTCGATCTCATCATCGCTCCGTTCCGCGTGATGCAGAACCTGGAGACGGACGATCAAGTGGAAGGAATGATGGCCAACATCAAGCGCCATCTTGCACCTGACGGGGATGCCATTCTCAATGCCTTTTGTCCGCGCGGCGATGTTGACGAAATCCGGGCACGCTGGGCTGCCAGCGACCCGACTGAGCTGGCATGGATCAAATCCGATGGCGATGCCGAGGTGACGCTGACAGAGGATCGTTGGCACAATCTTGGAAATCCCTTGACCCCGCTTCCGGTGCTGACCCATCGCCGCTACGATGCTGAGGCAACGCAAATTGACGAGAGCGTGCTTCGGACTGCCACGCGCACCTGGTATCCGGACGAGTTGGTCGCGCTCATTGAATCGCACGGCTTTGTAGTGACTGGACGTTCCGGCGGCTATGATGGGGAGGCATGGGGAGAAGGCACGGAGCTTGTGGTGGTTTTCAAGCATGCGGATTCGGTCGGTAGCTGATTCCGCTCCCGCCAATGCTGCAATGCTTGCAGGGCGAGGCCCATTTTTCCGCCGCGTGGGCTTTCGCATCACCAGATATGACGTATTCTGCTCAAGTATTGTCTCACACTTCGCCTGATCAGCCCTTACCGCGTTCCCACTATCTGCTCGTCTTAGTGGCGGGTGTCCTGGCGCATGGGTTAAGTCTGCGGGCGCAGTTTTACATGGACGATTACATGCACCTGATCGGGAACGCCCGGGTGATGGAAGGGGAGGGGCTCTTCTCGTGGAGTCGATTGCTGCCGTATCTGGCCTATTTTTTGATTTACAAGGTCGCGGGATTCTCGGCCATTGCTTTTCACGGTCTGAATCTGCTCATTCATCTGGCGCTATCTGGGTTTGTCCTGTGGTCGATGCGCGATTTTGAGCGCTACCTTCTTCCACCATCTGCTTCAGAGAAGACT
>JAQCER010000614.1 GCA_027618625.1 Verrucomicrobiota bacterium | reverse complement strand
GAGCATTGGTCATGTTGAAGTTCCCAAGCACCATCAGCGTCTTCGTCGGCCAATTGCTGCGCCTGATGTAGGGATGACAGGAGCCTTCATCAAACGCGCCCGATGTCCCATACCGGAGATGCCCCATGAGCAATTCTCCGCCGAATTCAAAGTGTCGCTTCACGCTGTCCCCATCCTGAGGATCAATTGCACCCTCGCTCACCAGTTGGTTGAAGCGGTCGAGGTGGCGTCGGAAAACTTCACCCAGCGAGTTAGGCTCCGCCGATCGATCCCTGAACATGTAGGGGAAGCCATTCGGCATCTTCAGCTTTATACAACCGATGCCTACACCATCCTGTCCTCGATTGTGCTGTTTCTCCATGAGTAGAAACAACTTGTTGACACCCCAGAGAGCGGTGCCGTGTTTTCGGATATAATGTTGAAGCGGCTTTCGCAGGCGAACCAGCGCGATTCCGCATTCGTGTGTCAGTTGATCACTCATTCTGGACTGGCAGTATCTGGAAAGGAGCAGGTAAGGGATTACATGGCAATCGCTAATGTCACATTAATGTCATTATCTCAAACCGGCATCAGCCCCTTTCGCTTTCGTTGGCCTGATGGGCGCGGCTCTCAAACCGCATGAATTCCTTCAAAAAGGTCAAATGCACCTCTCCCGTCGGGCCATTCCGCTGCTTGGCGATGATCAATTCCGCCTCCCCGGCGACCTCTTCCTTTTCGTCCCCATCGGCGTAATATTCTGAGCGCACCAGCAATCCGACAATGTCGTCCTGCTCGATGGAACCGGATTCCCGCAAGTCACTCAGACGGGGTTTCCCGCCTTCCCGGCCTTCAGGATTTCGATTGAGCTGCGCCAGAACCAGCGCTGGGATGTCCAGTTCTTTGGCCAGGCCCTTGATCCCAGAGGAAATCTCTGCAATCTCCTGCTGGCGATTCTCTTGTGCACGTTTTGACGTAGAGCGCATCAACTGCAGGTAGTCGATGGCGATGGCTTTGATACCGTATTGGTCACGAAAGCGCCGGGCCTTGTGCCGGAGTTCGAGGATGCTGATCGACGGGGTATCGTCGATGACGATGGTCGACGCACTTAGCTCGCGTGCGGCCCGCGTGAGATTCTGGATGTCCGCCTGACGCATCATCCCGGATTGAAGCGACTGCATATTGATCCGTGCCCGGCTACAAAGAAGACGTTGTACCAGCTGCTTCGCGGTCATCTCAAGGCTGAACACGGCACAGGGGATGTTATTGTCCACCGCCAGGCTCTCGACAATGTTCATGGCGAACGATGTCTTTCCCATACTGGGACGAGCGGCGAGAATGAACATCTCTCCACCATGCAGACCATTCGTCATCTTGTCCAGATCCCTAAAGCCGGTGGACAATCCGTTCAGCGCACCAGGATTGGCGACCATTTCTTCGATCTCATCGATGGCTTCCATGACGAGATCGCTCATGGATTTCAGCTTCGACTTGTCTTCACCGCGAATTCCGAGCACGACACGCTCGACCTCGTCGAGCACCATCTCCACGTTCTCCTGGTTTCCATAGGCGAAGGTCACGCAGTTCGTGCAGGACTCGATAATGTTCCGCAAAATGTATTTCTCGCAGAGGACATCAAGGTAAAACGACAAGTGCGCAGCAGTAGGAACAAACGTAAAAAGATCCAGAACTGCTGCGGGGCCACCGACTTGATCCAGAATCTCACGATCCATCAGCGACTGCTGGACGGAAACTGAGTTTACTGGCTTTCCGGCCTCATTGATCTCGATGATCAATTCGTAGAGCACCTGGTGCGCGGGGACATGGAAGTGATTTGCCGTAATTCGCTCAACGGTTTCACCGATCGCTTCTTTAGGGGCCTGCAACATGCAGCTGAGCACTCCCTTCTCGGCCTCTACGCTGCTGGGCAGCAGTCTCAGACTTTCTCCACCTGACGCTGCCGGGGGACTCCCGCCCGACTTCTGAAGCGGATCCATCCTTCTTGCCTTTCCCCTTGCCATTCGGGGAATTCTTTTTGTTGAACGCGCTGGGATCATCGGATGAGGGGTCTTCCATGAGGTGAGTGAGACACGTTAACCTGAACTCATCCTTCGATAACGAAAGCAAAATCAATGAGTTCGCACCGATTTCCCGGAAGCGATTGACTATGAGAATGAAACAAAAAGCCGGCCCGCGCTTAGGCACAGGACCGGCTTAAGAAAGCGAATACTGGTGAAAACGATCACATAACGATCGCCATCGAGAACGGGGCCTTAATCTTCGACGGGCTCGGCACCCTCGGCTTGGACGTTCACACGAATCGTGCCCGTAACATCAGCTGTCAGTTTAACTTCAATATCGAAGCGACCGGTGCTCTTGATCGGCTTGTCCAGAAGAATTGCGTGACGGTCGATCTCCAGCTTTGGATTTGCCTCGGAAATCGCCTTCGCGATGTCCATCGTCGTGATCGAGCCGAATGCTTTTCCACCTTGGCCGGTCGACAGCTGCAAGTTGAGCTTTAATTTCTTCAGCTTGGCGATCATGCCCTGAGCGTCAGCCAATTCCTGAGCCTCACGCTTCGCACGCACGCCTTTGAGGTTTTGGAGCTGGCGCAGGTTTCCCTTGGTCGCCTCGTAGGCCTTGCCTGAGGGAATCAAGAAATTGCGTGCGTAACCGGCCTTGACGTTCACAACATCAGCTTCGGCGCCAAGGTTCTGGACTCTTTCTTTGAGGATGACTTCGATGGTTGCCATGGTAAAAATGAGAAATTCTGGCCGCTCGGGCCTTAAAAACAGGGGCTTCAGGTATATCCGTCAAAGCATCCTGTCAAGGCGGGAATGCCGCTATTCCGAGGCGGGCGCCACGGAATCGCCCGGTCTAAGGTGCTACCTCAGTCGCTGGCACTGAACCCACGGGGACTTCATCGGCAAATTGCACTTCGACAAAGCTGAATCGCTCGTCACTCCATTGGCCGTTTTCGAGCAGCCAGATGCGGACAAAATCCTTGATCGATTTACGGGCTACTTCCCGGGCGGACTCAACATTCTGGAAGGCCCGTCGTTCCAGCTCAGGGGTAATCTGGGCCACCAGCGCGGCCAGTTCCTCCGATTCATCCCAGCGCAGCCAACCTTCGCTACTGCGCGTTCTCAGTCCATCGGTTTTGAAGGCAACGGGAAGACTTGGCGTGAGTTCTGGAGCAACCACACGACAGGCGCGAACGTCATCGTTTTCCACGATTTCGATCTGCCACCCTTCCCTCAGGGGCACGTGAAACTTGAATATCGCCTCTGCCACCGCTTCCGACACAGTCGTGCCACGAATCGTGCTCGCTGCCTCCCGGCGGAACGTTTCCGAAGTTTCCAGCACCGCCACTTCCAGTAAACCACCATTGGTATCCGCCAGTGAGAGCAGCTTGCTCTCAAATGTCGTCTTTATTGTATCCTGCGTAAAATCTTTCAGGAGCTCTTTTGCGCCAACAACCAATCGGTCGGTAGCCGAACCCGCTACGCGAATGGGAGAATAGTGGTAGAGGAAGAATGCCCCCAGCAGGAGCAGCACGATCACGAC
>JAQCER010000613.1 GCA_027618625.1 Verrucomicrobiota bacterium | reverse complement strand
CAATTTGCTACGGTCTCACCGATTTCAAACAAGCATACATCACACTACGGTCGCACCCTGTCCGATACTCTGGAGAACCTGCGCAGGGCGCGAAAGGGGCGGCTGTTGGATAAGGTAACGCACCGGGGAAAGTAATCCGCATTGCCGCTGGCCCCTCCGTGTCAATAGGGGCGCATGACT
This sequence comes from Verrucomicrobiota bacterium, assembly GCA_027618625.1. Lineage (GTDB taxonomy): Bacteria > Verrucomicrobiota > Verrucomicrobiia > Verrucomicrobiales > DEV007 > JAGROY01. The sequence goes on along the minus strand of JAQCER010000613.1, from coordinate 3,373 downwards.
GCTACCTCACCTGGAAGCGGTTATGAATGCCGGGGGGAACGCTCCATTCACAGACGAGCGTCCGCAGCCTCGACCGCATGGTGGCGGCCCGAGGGTGAGGGTGAAAAGCCCAAAGTATCGGATTGCCAGAGAACCCCGGATCACATAAAAACATCATGCATGCGCTTTTTTGGCGTGTGCTTCCGCAAGCCCCATCATCCGATCCTCAAAACTCCTATGATCAAGATGAACTCACGCTTCTTTCTGGAAAAGCTAACGCTGACTCTCTCGGTTTTTTCGTCACTCGCAGTCATCTCGAGCGCAGAGGTGGAGGTTTTGCCTGACTCGTCGTTCACCTGGGATGAAATTCATGGCCCGATCGAAGAGTCCGGAATCGTTCCGGACAATCTGTCTACAGAAGAAGGTGCGACTGCCTTCGCCATCGACGTCGGCCATAATCCGCCCCACTCGATCCCGGGCCTGAATAACGGCATGTATGGCAATTCAAACAGTTGGATTGGGGTTGAATCTCGGGAAATTGATATCGGTGACGACATCGTCGAGTCGACGTTTGCCGGGATCGACTTCGCAGGGACCGGTTTGTACCATATTACCTCGTTCGCTTTCGGACGGAGCAACCTCGGCGACGAGTTTGCGGACCGGACCCAGGGAACCTACTACGTCCAGGTAACCGAGACTCCAGATCCGGATGTCGATACACCTGATGAGGACTGGAAGACTCTCGGTTCGCTTGAGATTTCTTCGAGCAGTTTCCCCGACACCTACCGCCATCTTTACACCTTGGATTCCGCAGTGCCTGCAACTGGACTTCGTGTCGTTACCCCAGGTCCTGGAACCTGCATCGACGAGATCGAGGTTTACGGTGGCGGATCGGCACTGCAGCTCGTGGTCGAAGGGGGCACTTTCGCCCCGAATAACCTGGCGCCCACAGGGACTGCGTTCGCGAAAGACCTGATCAATGACGGCGGCTTTGCGGTGCACCAGATTGCCCACGTGAACGACGTAACCTACGGAAACAGCAACAGCTGGATCGGAAACAGCGAAGAAAGCTTCGTTGGGATCGGATTCGCTTCGGCGGTTGAGCTTCAAAGCCTCGCCTTCGGACGTGACAACGGCGGCGAGCCGAACGAGTTCACCGATCGCAGTGCTGGCGAATACATCATTCAAACCACCGAGGTCGTAAACCCGGATAAAACGACTCCGGACGAGGAATGGACGACGCTGGTCACCCTCGACTACACGAAAACGGGCGGCCTCCTGACGCTACCGCATTTGCGGCACGGGTATAATTTCGCTCTAATCGAAGTGACCGGCATTCGCATCATCACGCCCGGCAATGGGATCGGCAGCGGTGCCGCCATCGACGAGATCGAACTCTACGAACAGCCTCTGCGATCCCAGCCGGTGTTGGCCTTTGAAGGCGGGGAATTTGTCGATGGCAATCTCGCGAAGGGCGCGACGCCATTCTCCAGCGGCGACTTGGGACCGGAACTCGGTATCGATTTCCACGTGGCGGCCAACCTCAACGACCAGGAATACGGCAACGGCAGGAGCTGGATCGGCAACGGCCCCGGCGCGTTTGGCGGCGTCAACCTGGGCGCCACTCCCGTCACTGTGCAAAGCTTTACCTTTGGCCGAGATAACCTCGGGGAGTTGAGCGATCGTAGTCTCGGCGAATACACCGTTCAAGTCACCACAGTGCCGAACCCGAACGCGGAGACTCCCGACGAGAGTTGGACAACGCTTGGAGTTTACACCTATGTGGCAGGCGATCCCGCCAATCCCGCCCTCCGGCACGCTTTCAACTTGAGAGAGCCGATCGGGATCACCGGTTTGCGCATCATCACTCCCGGGTCGGGACTCGCCAGCGGCGCCGCCATCGACGAAATCGAGATTTATCCGTTTCAGCTCAAGGATACGCCGCCGCCCCCGGAACCGGAAATCATCTCCGGCGAAGGCTTCGCCATTGCTCCCTGGGACGGAAACGACGGCTTGTTTTTCGACCCGGTCCCGCCGGTCGATGACGGTTCGATCGTCCCCGACAACATCGCGCTCGCCAGCAATGGCGCCACACCGATCGGCTCGAGCGAACTCGGACCGGAACTCGGGATCGATTTCCATTTGATCGAAAACGTCAACGACGGTCTCTACGGGAATTCGAACAGCTGGATCAGTGCGAGCGCCGAGGAGAGAGAGAAGGCGTTCATCGGCGTCGCGCTCGCGGAATCCTCGCAGATTACGCGCATCGCCTGGGGACGAGACAACGGCAACGGTGAGGTCGACGACAGCGATGGCGGAACCGACGCTTGCGGTGGCCAGTGTGACGACCGCTCGCTCGGACTCTACACGCTTCAGATTACAACCGTTCCCGACCCGGACGCGGACACCCCGGATGACGATTGGAAAACGATCGGCACGATCGAATACAAACAAAAGGGTGACGACAAAGTCGGCGAACTGTTCACCCCTTACTTGCGTCATGAATACACCATTGCCAACGCCGATGGGAGCCCGATTGGCGCAACCGGCGTCCGGCTTCTCGTCCCGCAAGCCGGACTGGGCGGCGGAACGGCCGTCGATGAACTGGAAGTCTTTGCCGCGAGCGGCGTGATCATCCAGGATGACATCCAGGACGGCCCCAATTTTGGCGGGCTCGCGCATAACAACCAAGGCTTAAACAGCGCGCAAAACGAAGAAGACGATCCGGTCGAACCCGGTATCAACAACAACACCTACTCGTGGGGCGACGCCAACGACCAATACACGTGGACGCCCAATCTGACCGGGAAGTTCGAGGTCGCCACATCATGGGGAACGAGCAGCAATCACTCAGGAAGCGTCGACTACTTCTTCGATCCTGACGGCGACGGAGGCCAAGACGAGTTCGAGATTGAAGGAGCACAGGATGTGCGGCACAACACATTCGCAAATACCCAGGATGGAGACAGCATCGAGGGGGGAATGACAGCCTGGTCCGGGTGGTTCGAACTCGGCACCTACGACCTTACGGCCGAAAGCGTCTTTCGTGCTCAGGGTGAGGCCAGCGGGGCTATTGCTCCCGAAGCCATTTCGGTCGCGATGTGGAGATTCCAACCGCCCTTGGTGATCGGGCCCGAGGACCTTTTCGAGATCACCAGTATCGAATACAATCAAGCAGCGGCCGAGGTTAGCTTCACCTGGAATTCAAAGGTGGGCGTGACTTATGTCACCGAGTTCACCGATGATCTCGTCGACTGGACAGAGCTGGATGACGGGATTGAAGGCGCGGTTGGCAATTCGACTACGTATACGGAAACCGATGTGCCACCCGACGATTCCGAACGCTACTACCGTGTCCGGGTACTTGAGTAACCGGTCGCCTTGAGGGATCGGC
>JAQCER010000612.1 GCA_027618625.1 Verrucomicrobiota bacterium | reverse complement strand
GGTGTAGATGTTAGTCATATAGGGCACGGCTTCATCTGCGCGCATCTGTGGATAGCCTTTCTCCATCTGTGTGATTTTAAGAGTGTTGTCCTATTCATCGGATTTCAGCACACATTACACCATCGCCCTTCGTGATCTCAAAGCTCACTTCCGGCGGGCCGCGAGACTTTTCGTGCCTCGGGGCTGGAAAGCGTCCTTCTGCCCGGAGCGGTGCCGCTAATGCAATGACCGTCGACTGAACAATCTTCACGACCCGTGCCCTCAGAGCACCGTCTGTCTCCAACGACAAATCTCTCGACCGATTGGCACGTTTGGCACTTCAGATGTGCCGAAAGGTCTTGCGAAGCGAGCCCACAGGGCTAGGCTGCCGATAGGCATGCCGATCCGCAACAGCTCACCCAAGAAAAAATAACATATGCCAACTCGTCGAGGATTCATTAATGAGGCGGTCGGCAGCGCCGCGGCCGTATCGGCGGCCATGCCCCTGGCGCTGACCAGTGCAGCCTCGGCTGAGGACAGGCTTCAAACGGCCAAGCAGGGAATAAAGATCAAGATCGTCACGGCGGAGCCACTGCTGGTCTCCTACCCCGGTGGAGGAATCTGGGTGTTGACGCGAATCCGGACCGATCAGGGAGTAGATGGAATCGGCGAAGGATTCTGTGAATCGGCGGAATCGGCGAGGGCCGTCCGCGCCGAGATTCTCAAGATCGCCCCATCGCTCATTGGAATGGATCCTCTTGGCATCAATGCCTTTGTTCAGAAGTTCAAGCATCTGGGAAAAGGAAGGTTCTGGACCAGCGCGGTCGCCGCCATGGAAATCGCCATGTGGGACATCGCGGGCAAGATTGCCGGAAAGCCGATCTATGATCTGCTGGGAGGGGCGCTGCGCACTCGCATACCCGTTTATCAGACGTGGGGCGCATTCAATCTGGAGAAGTCGATCGAGAAGATGGCTGCGGCCAAAGCCGAGGGCGTCCAGATGCTCAAGTGCGATCCTTTCGTCACCCTCCCATGGCGCACCGTGGGCGTGCGCATCCAGGACCTGCCCCGCCCGGAAGACATCAAGGCGACGGAGAATTACCTGGCGCGTTTGCGCGCTGTTCTGGGCGAAGACTACAAGATCGGCTGCGACGGCCACTGGCGAATGAGCGTGGAGGGGGCGAAGCGGATGGCAAAGGCGATGGAGCCGTTCAAACCGGTCTTCTTCGAAGAACCTACGAGCCTTCCCAATGATCCCGAGGACCTGAAAGCGGTGGCGGCGTCCACCTCCATTCCGATTTCGACGGGAGAACATTTCGAGACCATTGAGCAGGCGGCTAGCGCCTTGTCCAGCGGCGTCGTCAGCTTCATCCAGCCTGAGGTGACTTGGAATTGCGGCATTCTCGAAACCTTCAAGATGACGTCGCTGGCGGAAGGCATGGGCATCCGGATCGCGACGCACGGCCACGTTTCCCCCATCGGAATCCGCGCCGCTTCGCATATCAACGCGGTAATTCCGAACCTGTTTTTTCAGGAGCATCCGGGCATCTCATGGCAAGACTGGCCGGAAACGCTTTTCGAGCCGCCCGACCGCGTGGAAGCGGGGCACGTGATTCTGTCCGATGCGCCAGGGCTGGGCATGAAGTTGAATGAAGCGGAACTGAAGAAGAGGCAGATTATTGCGTGAGCGCAAGAATGCCAGCCGCTAGACCGACGCCCTTCCGTTACGAGCGAGGCAATCCGGCGACAGTTGAATCGCAGGTTGACCTTTCCCACCCCCCTCTCCCATGACCCACGCCCCTATTCCCAGAGCCGGCCCCAGGAAGCAATTTCCTATCAGTCCCCCTCCCGGCCCGGGCCGGGGAAAGACACGAGGAAACCGTCCCCGGCGGTACGTTTTCATAAGAGCAGATGTTTCGGATCCTGACGTTGCATGGCGGCGAATATGATGAGAACGGATTTTTACCGACAGGATGAGACATTGCCGACAGGAGGCAGGCTGCTCAACCTCAAGAACCACGCCTGAAACGACAACCATGAATCCCACCCTTGCGCCCCTCACCGCCCTGCTGCTCGGGCCGCTGGGTCTGTGGCCGACGTTCGCCGCTGACCAGCCCCCGGTCTCCTTCAGCAAGGACATCCGGCCGATTCTTTCCGACAAATGCTTCACCTGCCACGGTCCGGATGTGAAGCAGCGCAAGGCGGCATTGCGCCTGGATACGCTGGAAGGTGCTTATGGAAAGACAGAGAGCGGGGCGGTGGCAATTGTACCGGGTGATCTGAAAAAGAGCGAAGTCTGGGCGCGGATCGATTCGACCAACAAGGACGACGTGATGCCGCCTCCAAGGACTCACAAAGTGCTCACCACTGCACAGAGGGACTTGCTGGGCCGATGGATCGCGGAAGGTGCCCGCTACGAGCAGCACTGGGCGTTTGTCCCGGTGCAAAAAGCGGCGCTGCCGGAAATCCGCAGTCCCCAAACTGAAACCCGCAATCCCATCGATCGCTTCACCTTCGCGCGGCTCGAAAAAGAAAGCCTTTCCCCTTCGCCGGAGGCGGAGCGCACGACGCTCATTCGCCGCGTCACGCTCGATCTCACCGGGCTGCCTCCGACGCTCGCAAACGTGGACGCTTTCCTCGCGGATTCGTCCCCTGATGCCTACGAACGCGTGGTGGACCGGCTGATGGCCACGCGGGATTACGCCGAGCGGCGCGCTCAGGACTGGCTGGATCTGGCGCGCTACGCGGACACCCGAGGCTTTGCTGACGACAAGACGCGAGACATCTGGCCGTTCCGCGAGTGGGTCATTGCGGCGATTCAGCGCAACCAGCCGTTTGACCAATTCACCGTCGAGCAACTCGCTGGCGACATGCTGCCGGATGCAACCACGGATCAGCGTATCGCTTCTGCCTTTCACCGCAACGCGCCGCAGGCGAAAGGGAACACCTATCCCGTAGAGGAATACCGGCTGAAGGGAGTCGTGGACCGCGTGAACACCACGGGTACTGTATGGCTTGGTCTCACGGTTGGCTGCGCGGAGTGTCACGATCACAAGTTCGATCCTCTCTCCCAGGCTGACTACTACCGGCTCTTCGCGCTGTTCAACAACATCGAGCACTCCGGCGAGGCATTCGCGCAAGGCGGGCCGCATCTGGAAGTGATCTGGCCGACAAGACGAAAGTCCCGGTGCCGGTGATGAAAGAGCGCGTGCAGCCGCGCCAGACTTTCATTCATGAGCGGGGAAATTTCCTGACCCGCGGGGAGGAGGTCTCGCCGGGAGTTCCGGCGTTTCTCCTCGGCGACACTGCACAACCGGGCAACCGGCTGGAGTTTGCACGCTGGCTGGTGAATGGCAAAAACCCGCTCGTTGCCCGGGTTGTGGTGAACCGTTTCTGGCAGGGATACTTCGGCCATGGCCTCGTGCGCACGCCGTCTGACTTTGGCCTGCAGGGCGAGTCGCCGACGCATCCCGAATTGCTCGACTGGCTGGCGCGCGAATTCGTGGCGCAAGGCTGGAGCTTCAAGGAGATGCATCGCCTGATCATGAATTCCGCCGTCTACCGGCAGGCTTCG
>JAQCER010000611.1 GCA_027618625.1 Verrucomicrobiota bacterium | reverse complement strand
GAGATTACGAGCCTGATGGGACGGTTGCCGCAAACGAGATTCGTGCGGAGCGCGCTTTCGCTGGAACAGACAACTCACTGCGCTACCACTTCAACTTGCCAGACGACATCGGACCAACCACTCCCCTTACGATTTTGTGGGATGCGAACAATCTTCACACCGATGGGCAGGACGACCCCCGCTACGGAGTTGAGGTTTACTTTAATGGAAATCTTGTGGCCGAGGAAACGATCATCCATCCTGAAGAGCTGGGCGCAATCAACACGACGCCAGTTTTCACGCTTGCGGACGTGGATGGCAAGACCGGCGAAGGTTTTGACAATTACGTTGAACTCCGTGGCATCAATTACAATGCTGAGGGCGGTGGAAACTGGATGGGGGTCGATCATGTCTCTTTGGAGGCTGAAGTAGATTTTGAAGGTATTTTGGTCAACGCGGACGTTGACCTCGCCCTCACCGGTGCCGTTCAGACGTTCGCACTCGAAATCACCAATGCGTCGCAGGTCAATCCGCTCACGATCAGCCAGATTGAAATCACAGGCGATTCTGCAGCCAAGTTCAGTATCGTTACCGCGTTGCCTTTCACGATCGATCCGAGTGGGCAGAAAACGGTCGAATACACTTTTGACGCCATGGGTGCACTTGGAATGATTTCCGCAAGCTTCGTCATCAAATCTGCTGATGCAGAGATTGAAGATGCCATCGTTGCCTTAACCGGAACCATTCACGATCCGAAGGCTGTATCGATCGCTGAGATTGACTTTGGCGAGGCTGAAACGACCACTTCGCTTCCTTTGGAAATCTCCAACGCTGGGTTGTCTCAAAATCTGGTGATCGAGTCGATCACCTTTACGGGTGCCAACGCAGGTGCGTTTTCTGCCACCAATCCCGGCACGATTGCTGCCGGAGCAACGGGGAAATCGACGGTAACCTTCACGCCGCCGGCCGATCCGGACCGGGCTATCTGGCCAGAATTGGTGATTAAGAGCAACGATCCAGTCTCCCCGACGATCCAGGTCAGATTGACAGTAACGGTTCCATCGGAGGGGACGTTGATTTGGACCGTAGGGCTTCCAGGCGACGGGTGGCCACAAAATCTTGGAGAAGGTGGAGGTCCGGAGACGATCTTTGTTCAAGAGACGGGAACCAACGATTTGCCCGGAGAACCCGACAACCCTGCGGTAGACCGGCAGAGCGACGACGATTACTACTTTGCTGGAGTCTACACCACCATTCTTGATGGCGGCGATTATGAACCTGTTGGTACCGTTCCTACAAACGAGATTGGTGCGGAGCGAGCTTTCGCCGGATCAGACAACGCACTTCGCTACCACTTCAACTTGCCAGGCACGATCAGACCAAACACGCCACTTTTGGTTTCATGGGATGCGAACAATCTTGACAGCGGCAACGGGGATGACCCCCGCTACGGAACTGAGGTTTACTTCAATGGAAGCCTGATTGCTGAAGAAACCCTCATCCGTCCTGAACAACTGGGCGATATCAACACAACGCCAGTTTTCACGCTTGACGACGTGAATGGCGAGGTCGGCGAAGGCTTTGACAACTACGTCGAACTCCGCGGCATCAACTACAACGGTGATGGCGGTGGTAACTGGATGGGAATCGATCACGTCTCGTTGACCGCTCTCCCCGATGAAAGATCCACTCCTTTCCAGATTCTCGAGCTGGTCCCGAATCTTGAAGCAAATTCCGTCACGATCACCTTTACCTCGACCAGTGGTGCGACTTACCTGGTCCAACGCACAGCGTTACTTGCTGAGAATGGGGTGTGGGAAGAAGTGGACGATGCAGTCGCAGCTGGCGATGGCGACGAGACCACCTACACCGATGACACTCTCGGAGCAGGGGCGACGACGCTCTACTACCGGATCGTTCAAGAGTGAGCTCCTCTGCAAACGATTCTCGCTCGCAGTGATCTTCTGCCATAACCCAAAATACATACGTCACAATTCCAGCTTTCCGAATCACGCATTGCCGAATTCCTCCCGAACTGCAATTAGGCGGAATTCTGTAGAGTAAACTGTTCTGCAAACAGGAACGTGCCATGACAAGCGTGGGTCGCAACGATCCCTGTCCATGCGGAAGCGGCAGGAAATATAAGAAATGCTGTCTGGAAGCCGACGCCCAGCGCAAGTCGGCCGGAGTCGGTCAAGGTAGCGGCATGGTGGTCCCGGTGCGGGCAGTTGTGACTGAGTTGGATGGGCTCTCGAATCGCGTTGTTGACTTGCTTGGCGCGGGCAGCTTTGACGAAGCCGAGGCGGCATGTCACCGACTTCGATCTGAGTATCCGGATCAGGTGGACGGTATTTGGCGGCTGGCGACGGTGTATGAAGCGCGAGGGGATCGCGCGGCAGCGGCGAGGTGTTACCGAGATGCCGCCGGCTTCATGCAGACGCGGGATGGTTTTGAGGACGAGACTATCGCCCACATGATCGAGTCCGCAGAGAGAATGGAAGCCGAACCAAGCGCTCCACCGAATGGCGGCCCCGCCACGCAGCTTGGCAATTCGGTCGTCACGGAAGGGCCGCCATCGGTGAGCTGAATCGTTCGCCTAACTTAACTTCGAGAGCGCCACGTATGCACTTTCAAGCAGCCTGTATCATAGCGAGCATCGCGCTAACCGCCTGCCAGTCGACAGAGCCTGCATACGACGTTGCTGGCATTCCTCCGCAGTTTCCGCTTTCTAAGGCCACTCGTTCCAGCAAGCCCGTCTTTGCGGTCAATCCCTCCAAGGACTATATGATCGAGTTCGGCCGAGGCAGCGGCCTTGAGGGATTGGACACAGTTGCAGTGTCATCGGATGGCACTGCTGTTTTCCACAGGCTCACAAAGGCCTGAGGGTGGGCTACAGCCACGCTGACCCTTTCCCACGCGGCCTTGCAGCGGATACTGAGTTGTCTGAGAGACCAAAGAATCATGTTTATGGCTGAGGCTTACCATGCTGACGTTGCCGACGGCAATCAGTGGGTATTGGCGGTGACACAGGGAGAGCGCCAGAAGGCCATCTACTTTAACAATCACTTTCCGAAGAGCATTCTTTTGCATAGTCTACTTTCAGAGCGGCGGTCGCCCGCAACTCCTTGACTCCTGCTGGTGTTTTGGTAGCCATTTTTCATCGTTTCTGGTTTTCATACAGGGGACCAGCCTGTGGCAGCACCCTGACGTTAGGGGGCACTACACCACACCACTATGCACCACATACCACTCACATTCGGAGTCCCGGATACTTTGCCGGCCCTTGGCCGTCGGGAGATTCGGGGCTGTTTGATCTTTGCAGCGATGGGGCTGTTCGTGCTCTTCGTCGGGCTTTTTCCCCGTCTCCTCCCGCCGCCTCAGATCGCTTTGCCCTTTGCCCTCTGCTGTCTGGCGTTTCCGGCATGGGGTTTGTTCAGGTTCTTTACGCGCCAGCGGCGCACCGGCGTCAAGACACAGGCGGAGCGCGCAAGCGGCACGAGCACGCAAGTCGGCGTTTATGTGGTCGTCATGGTTGCCGCTGGTGTTGGCTTTTTCGTTTGGGCCAGGCATCTCGGA
>JAQCER010000610.1 GCA_027618625.1 Verrucomicrobiota bacterium | reverse complement strand
ACAACCACTCCAGAGCCTCCGGCCCGCGCTCGCCACCGCTGGCGGACACGACGAGGCTCCACCGCGTCGTGTGAAACCCTGCGGACTCCTTTGCCTCTCGATCTTCACGCGCATCGGACATGGTTGAGAAAGTTGAGTGATCTGACCGTGCATGTCAATGGAATGCGGTGCGTGCGTGTGCGCGCCACGAAGGCAGACCACAGGCAAAAATGGGGACAATCGGAGTCCATTGCCCCGGGCTCTTAAGCTTCTCGACCTCTCGACCGGATATACTTTGTCAGAGGTCGTCCGCGGCTCTAGCTTTTCGCAACCTTCATCCTCATGAACATCAATCGCCGTGAATTGCTTCGCATCGGTGCGCTCAGTGTTTTTGGCGCAGCATCGGGAGCCAAGTCGATAGCAGCCGGGAATGACCAACGCGGCACTCATCAGGCGATCTATCTCATGCTTCAGGGCGGAGCGAGTCATCTCGATCTCTGGGATCCTAAACCGAACGCAGTCTCGGAAATTCGCGGGCCGTTCCAATCGATTCCGACATCTGTTCCGGGTGTGCGACTGGGCGAGCTGATGAAGCACACGGCCAGCATCGCCGACAAGATCACGATCATCCGATCGATGTCGCACAAGTTCACCAATCACATCGCTGGCACTTACGTCACGATGACCGGATCGGACAATCAACCGGATCGCGATCGCGAAGCGCACACGGACGATTTTCCCGGACCGGGAGCGATTCTCAATCACCTGCAAACGACGACGCCATCGATCCCGGTGAGCGTGTCCTTGCCGAATTGGCTGAGCATCCCCGGACCATCGAATCGCATGCCGGGACAGTACGGCGGGTTTCTTGGCAGCACGAATGATCCCTTTGTCTTCGAAGGCGATCCCAACGCCAAGGGATACAATCCACTTTCACTCAACCTGCCCGATGGGATTACAGCGGGGCGGCTCTCCGACCGGTTGTCGTTGACCGAACAATTGGACAATGCTGCGCGCAGACTGGAGAAGGAAAACGGTGCGCGACTGGATGCGCTGCGGCACAGCGCGTTCGACCTGATCGTCGATGGTCGCGTGCGCAAGGCACTGGAGATCGACCGCGAACCTGACGCCGTGCGCGATCGCTACGGGCGCTCCAAGCTTGGGCAATCCCTACTGGTGGCGCGTCGATTGATCGAGGCCGGTGTGCAATTTGTCAGCTACAACGAATTCAACCAGCGTTGGGATACGCACTCCGCCATTGAGAACACTTACAAAAGCATTGTTCCGCCGATGGAGCAGGCCTACGCCGCGCTCATTACAGATCTCGATGAGCGAGGATTGCTCGATACGACGATGGTCGTGAACGCCGGGGAATTCGGCCGCACGCCAGCCATCAACAAGGATGGTGGCCGCGACCACTGGCCCAATGTTTACAGCATTGCAGTCGCCGGAGGCAAAGTGAAACGCGGGTTTGTCTACGGCGCCAGTGACAGCACCGGCAACGAAGTGGCAGAATCCGCAGTGCATCCCGCAGACGTCCTGGCGACGCTGTGGCAGCATCTGGATCATTCGCCCCGCACCATCGTTTACGATCGACTGGGCAGACCGCTTCGAATTTCGGAGGGTCGGGTCCTCGAAGAAATTCTGATTTGAAGCCGTCCCAGCTGATACCTTGACTTTTTTACTGATTGAAGCGTTACTCTTGCGATGAAACGCTCGACCAGTAGAATGACGATTCCGGTGTCTTATGCCGTTGCTTTTGCGCTCGCGGCAAACTGGCTGGCGACGCCTGAAGCCTATGGCTGACCAGCCTGAGCGAACCCCGCTATCCCCCGGTCGGGGGATTCCGAATCCGGACTGATTTCTCAAGACGCCAAAACATGGCGGCTAAGTCTCGAAGTGTCGACCACCCAGGGGCTGGAAGGCGGGCACTTGGAGACACACGGGGTAACCGGCAACGGCGAGATTATCGATGTGACCGAACACCGGCACGAGGTGGAACTCGACCTGACACGTTTCGAATTTGCCCTGTCGCGCACGTTGAATGAATCGTGGGATGCCACTGTGCGGCTTCCGTATTTCATCAAAGAGCAAAGCGCCAGCGTCGCCTTCCCAAATGGCGGCAGCCCTGAGGATCGCGATGCAGCCCGGCGCAATGGTCAGATCCACCACCGATCTGAAACTTACGAGGGCATCGGCGACGCGGAAGTTTCCGTCGGGTGGCGGGGCAAAACGATCCTGGCGAACAACGACGCGTTCCGTTTCTCGCTGGGAGTAACCGTGCCCTTCGGTGATACCGAGGAGGATCCGTGGGCGCTGGGAGATGAAGGCTACGAACACCTTCACGTGCAATTCGGTAATGGCACCTTTGATCCGGTGGTCGACCTCTACTACGGCCTGCCGATTTCAGACCACTGGGCGGTCTCCGTTTATGGAAAAGCACGGCTTCCCTTTTACGAAAACGATAAAGGTTATCGGGGATCGGTCGAGGCCCTCGTTTCGCCAAGGGTAACGTTCCTTGCTCGTCCGAATCTATCGTTCTGGACGGGACTGGCAGGCACCTACTCCGGCTACTCGCACTGGGAAGAGACCGGGCGGGATCGCAATTCCGGTCAGATGGTGCTCCTTGCAACGCTTGGTGCCGGTTACAAATTCAATGAGTCGTTCACCGGAAGCGTTTCGGTGTTGCTGCCTCTGGCCGACGAAACGTTAACTGACGGCGAAGACACGCTTGAACTCGCGCCGACTGTCTCGCTTTCTGTGGCATACTCGTTCTGATCGCTGCAGGTGCAGGTGACAAAGCCTGATCGGAGTCCGCATCGCCTTGATCACATTGATTCGAACTTGCCGAGCTGAGTGATTCCGGCTAGAAGGGAGGGCAATGGGTAGGTTCCAACTCGCACCAGACTCGGTGCCACTTCTCCTGCAACTGGGGTCGCCAGTCGGGAAGGAGGAGGTGCTTGATCGTGTCTCGAAGAAATCCGGAGTCGCTCGCGAGCGACTGGAGGAGATTTTTGAGACGCTGGTCGATGGAGGAATCATAAAGGAAGTGCAAACGGATGTGTCACAGGCGTCCGAGTATTCAAATTTCTTTGGTAACCTGCTCAATCACCGGGGCATGCTGGCGGACACGCCGAGGATGGCCCAGTTTGAAAAGGGCATCGCGCAAGTGGCTGGCGATGGCGCTACCGTGATCGACGTTGGCGCTGGCTCGGGAATTCTTTCCTTGTTCGCTGCCAGAGCAGGTGCATCGCGAGTCTATGCGTTGGAAGAGAGTCGTATCATTGATGATGCGCGGGCATTGGCGAAGGCAAACGGCTTCGCAGATGTCATCGAATTCGTCAGCGGCGATGCAGCGAATTTTCGCACCGCCGAACCCGTTGATCTGGTCATGGGAGAATGGATGGGCATGTTCCTGTTCGACGAGTGGCGGCACTTCGAAACGTTTGCAAAGGTGAGGGATCGGTTGCTGAAACCCGACGGGCACGTATTACCAAGAAGTGTTCAGTTTTATCTCGTGCCAATCGATGATCGACGAATGTACGAGCAGTGTGGCTTGGGATTCTGGGAGCGACCGGTCAGTGGA
>JAQCER010000609.1 GCA_027618625.1 Verrucomicrobiota bacterium | reverse complement strand
TGAGGGCAACTCAACGGTACTCAGCTCGAACCTGTCGTGGAGGGTTAGAGATGACCTCGTTTCCTTCTTCAATTCTCCCGAAGGCCCTTCTGCGGTCCCATCTTTCGTTTGTGGATCGACCGGTTCAAACTGGACCGGAGCAACCTCCGTCGCAGTGGCCACCGCTACAGACTGTGGATCGGCTGAATTAAACTGAACGACAGCAGTGAGAGCGACGGCTGCCATCGCTGCCGCACCGGAAAGCAATCCGTACCCGATACCGGTCCCCGCCTTGGTTACGCGTGGCAGACCGCCCACTACCAGCAGCGAACCCAGAACCGCGAGCGCATGCGTCCCACAGCACCAAGGGCAAAACGTCTTAAGAACAAAGGCCTGCACTCCAGTGAACCACAGGGCTCCGCCGATGATCGTAACCACGAGGAACAATCGCGCCCATGCGAAACTCCGGACATATGACAGCCCTAACAATGACAGATAACTGACAGCTCCGAATGCACCGATGGGAATACCGAACAGCTTCGCCCACTTGCTGGCCAGAACCGCATTACAACTTTTCCCTTCTTCACATCCTGCCACCTGCCCTTGGGACAGCGCCGTCACCATAAGGTAAAGTGCCATTGCCGTAGCCAGCAACAAGGCAACCCGTCCGACATTGAGTAGCATCGGCCTGCCGCCGGTAGACACGGGATCCGTCGACTCCGCGTCGGTTTTCGACGCCGCATCCGATCTCTTTTTCGACGTTTTCTTTGCGGCCATGGCTCTATGAAGGAGGTTATTTTTTAGTGTGAGCTTCCACTTGTGCAGGGAAATATCGGAGCAGGCTGTCGGTAACGTGTGGCGCTGCCATACCCAGTCCGCAGGCGCTGGTCGCCCGCATTACGTCGCCAATATCTCGAACTTCTTGGAGCCAATCGCTCAGCCCCAACGTTGACATGCCGCCACTGAGACGCTCTGTCAGCCGCTGAGTTCCGATGCGGCATGGAAAGCATTTGCCGCAGGATTCATGAGCAAAAAATTCCATGGCACCATGCGCGATTTCGACCATCTCCCGGCTGTCGTCGAAGACGATGATTCCGCCAGCACCGAGGAAGGATCCTCGCGGACGGATGCAGGCATCATCGAGGGTGATATCCAGGTCATCGCCTGCAAGAAATCCTCCAGACAAGCCGGCCATGGTCACCGCCTGGATTTTGCGCCCCTCGTATGGACCGCCTGCCCATTCGTTCAGCAGGGTTTGCAGGGAAAACCCAAAGGGCACCTCGTAGTTGCCGGGACGCTGGATGTCACCGGACAGGCTGATCACTTTGGTTCCTGCATGATCCCCAAGTCCAAGGGAGCGATACCACTCCGCCCCCTTTCGCATGATGTGCGCCACCGATGCGAGAGTTTCGACATTATTGACCGCGGTCGGCTTGTCATTGAAACCATGAGTCACCGGAAACGGTGGTTTATTGCGCGGGAACGGGTGCTTGCCTTCAAGACTGTTGAGCAAGGATCCTTCTTCCCCACAAATATAGGCCCCCGCTCCCCGGCGAACATAGAGGTGGAAACTAACATTGCTGCCTAAAATGTTGTCCCCTAAAAAGTTCGCAGCCTGTGCATCAGCGACACACTTTTCGAGTGAAGCGGCCATCTCAGGGTACTCGTAGCGAAGATAGATGATGCCCAGCTTTGCACCGGTCGCATACGCAGCGAGGGTCATGCCCTCGATCATCGCGTACGGATCGTAATCCATGATCGCGCGATCCTTGAAGCATCCCGGCTCGCCCTCATCGGCATTGCAGACAATCGCCTTCGGCGTCCCGGGGGCGTCAGCCACGGCCTTCCATTTGACACCAGTCGGAAACCCCGCGCCACCACGCCCCGCCAGCTTACTGTCGGTGATGAGTTGGACCACCTCCTCTGGAGTCATCTGCAGGGCGCGCTTCAGTCCCACGTAGCCTTCGGTTCGTTGATAGCCGTCAAGCGTGTTGCGGCCCGGTTCGCGGATCGCAGAGAAAATACACTCCTCAATGCCACCGGGATTCGGAACGGGAAGTGGGGTCGGACGATGCTCCAATTGACCTGCCTTCAAGCCAACGAATGTTTTATCACCGATGATCACGGGCACAGGCTCATCGCAGCGACCGGAACAGGGCATCGCCGTCGCACCATCCGCCTTCAATTCTTCCAACAACTCGTTACCCCCCTTCAGACAACAAACGTTCCCCGTGCAGACCCGTGGTGCAGACTTGCCGGGTGCTTCGCGGGGAAAGTGGTGGTAGAACGTCACCGTGCCCCACAATTCAGCGATCGGAATCTTCAATCCCTCCGATACCGCGCGAATCGACGTTTCGCTCAAATAACCGTCGCGATCGTGAAAGGCGTGCAGCATGGGAAGCAGCGGCGCTGGTTCACTCTTCCAGCGTGCTACGATATCCGCATCGGCATTCACATTATTTTCGGGGGCAACGGCTTGCTCAGTCATTGCGAACAAGGTAGGGGATGGCAAGTGGCTTGCAATGTGTAAATGGCGGCGCTGTGAGAGCGATCACGGACGAATCAGAGCTGCTCTGGATCCAGCACCACGTGTTTGATCCCGATTCTTCGGAAAGTGTAAGTCGTGTGCACTTTGCCATCTGCTGTCTGAATGACGGCAGGATAGGAATAACCTTCGGGGTTTCCTTCCTGTTCAAGGGTCATCACCGGCTTCCATTCAATCCCATCCTTGGAAATGGCAACATTGAGGATCTGTCGGCCATTCTTGCCGTCTTTGCGAATGCTGTGATTGTAGACGAGCAGCTGCCGCCCATCCTTCAGAGTGACGGCATCGGTTCCGGCGCTCGGGTTGGGCAAGTGAAGAGCACTCATTTTGCCCCACGTCTTGCCGCTGTCCTCGGACCAGCTCTGAGCGATCACCTTCTCGCGTGATCTGCAAAGGATCTGCATCCTGCCATCTGGATAATTGAGGATACTCGGTTGGATCGCACCGAAGTCTTTGCCATCGTGGATCGGGCCGATGACTTTCCAGGTTTTGCCATGGTCGCTGCTCGCTTCAAAGTGGACTCGCCACTCGTTGTGTTCGCTGCTGGATGGGCAGAGAATCGTGCCATCCGCCAGCTGCACGGGCTTGTTCTTCACCGGCCCGAGAAGATTCGGATTTTTTTCTCCCAGCGCAGCAGCGTCCTGGCCGATACGGTGGCGATTTCCCCAGGTCTTGCCATGGTCAGTCGAAGTCATCATCACTCCCCACCAGGTGTCGGGACTCGGCCCGACTTTGTAAAAGAGCAGGAGCGGCCCCTGCTTTTGTTGGAAGAGAACGGGGTTCCAGCAGGCGAAATCCTTCTCTTCGTCTTCAGATCCATCTGCAACCAGCACCGGGGCCGACCACTTGCCGTCCAGCTGCCGCGCCACCCAGATGCCGACATCAGGGTGTTTTTCGTAGGTCCCGGCAAACCATGAGGCAACCAATCCGTCTGGAGTTTCGACCAGGGTAGATGCGTGACACTCTGGGGTAGGTCTGTTGTCCAGAGAAAAGATGAGCTCACCGGACAGGTAGGCGCCTTCACCCGGCTTTGCCAGCGGCG
>JAQCER010000608.1 GCA_027618625.1 Verrucomicrobiota bacterium | reverse complement strand
CGATTTACGAAGGGATAATTTTGAAAAAAACGGGGAAGGCGAAAATGCCGCGTCGCAGCCTGCGAAAAGTGCAGCAAAATCCCGCCGCCGAAGCCCGTCGAATGTTCGAAAATTCCCGAAAATCGCGTTTTCTCCCAGGCACTAGTTAATCTGTGTTCTCTATTGATGGTAAGTGAATTTCACTGCTATATCACTACCCAGGCATTATTCGGGCGACTCTACGCGCAACTCATTGATTTGTAGTCAGCTCAGCGCTGCTTTGCCACGGATGATCTAGCAGCTTTTGGACGGCACTACGGAAATCAGAAACTACATGGCTTTAGAAAAACCCCCTAAACCCCCTAAACTCCTCCTCATCGGCTGGGATTCCGCGGACTGGAAGATCATCAACCATCTCCTCGCCGAAGGCGGCATGGACGGCATTGGACGGCATCCGCTCGCTCATGGACGGCGGAATTCATGGCAATCTCGCCACCCTCGAGCCGTAGTTCTCGCCCATGCTTTAGAGCTAGCTCCATTGCCACCGGGAAAATGGCCTACCATCACCAGGTTCCCGGCTTCACGGGAGTTGACCCCATCACCGGCCAGGTTGTCCCCGTCTCTGCC
Organism: Verrucomicrobiota bacterium; assembly: GCA_027618625.1. Lineage (GTDB taxonomy): Bacteria > Verrucomicrobiota > Verrucomicrobiia > Verrucomicrobiales > DEV007 > JAGROY01. The sequence continues at coordinate 2,966 of JAQCER010000608.1, read as the reverse complement.
GCCCGCCGCCAGCGCAAGAAAGCCGCGTATTAGAGAATCTCTCACCAACCGCGATGTCCGCGTAAGGCAGCAAACCAAGAACAAAAAAACAAAATTGTTAATCATGAATATAAGACAAAACCAATTAGGAGCTTACCTCGCCGGGACCGCCGGGTTAGGATGTGTATCCTCCGTCGCTGAGGCAGCCGGTAACTCGATGTTTGCCGGGGCTAAGCCTTTCATAGCTGCCACTGTACTGGGCAAGGGTAGCGTTCATGGAGTTCGGCTACATTCAGGCCGATGGGTGACGCACCTGCAGTTGGCATGAGTAGCGATGATGCCCGATTCGGGGTCGCATGTCCCTCTTGCAAACGCCTGAATCTGGAGCTTGGCAGGCCCGTAGGTGAGACCATCGTGTGTTTCGCGTGCGGTGCTTCGATTCAGGTGCACCAAACGGAGCAGCGTCCGGTAAAAGCGGTTCTGCCACCACAAAGGACTGTTAGGGCGAGGCGAAGTGAAATTGATAAGCGGGCGTCGTTCGGAGAGCGGACGACAGTGACTTTTCAGGATTTTGCAGAGAAGGATTGGGGAGAGGAATCCGGCCCGAACTCTCGGCCCAAAGCGAACCGTCGCAGTGGCGCAGTAGCCTTGGCTGGCATTGCCCTCACCTGTACCTTGGCGGCATCTGTTTTCGTGCTTAGCCGCGAAAAGCCGACCCTGACACCGTCCCAAAGCCATCGCAAAGAACCAGCTTCGCTTCCAAGTTCTCTCACAATCGCTGAAAGATTCCTATTCGCCAGTTCTCCAGAGGAGCGACTACAGTGGGTGCGAGATCCAGAAAAACACGAGGCCGCGATTCGGCAACATTTTGACGCCTTCGGCCCAGAAACGGCTGCGACTGCATCATTGGAAGAGCAGGTAGTTATCGAAGAGCAAGATGGCATCATTAGTTCGTTCCGCGCGGTCCTCGCAGACGGTAAGAGTCGATTGATTTGCGTTTTGCAGCGAAATAAGGGACGTGTATTAAACAGTAGACAAAATGACCAGGCTCGCCGCACTTCGCGACGGTTCGGTGGTGTGTTAAAGGATCAGCATGCAGTCACCGTAGGAATAGAATCGATAACGTTGGGCGACAGCCTCGGCATACGCCTTTTTGATGAGGTCAGGATTGGCGAGGGCGCTGACGAGCATGAAGAGGGTGGACTTTGGCAGGTGAAAGTTGGTGAGCAGTGCCCCGATGCATTTGAATTGAAAGCCGGGATAGATGAAGATCGAGGTGGCTCCGGTGCCGGGTGACAGTGGTGGATTCTGCAGGGCGCAGTGCTCAAGGACACGGGTGACGGTGGTGCCGACGGCGATGACTCGCTCCGCCTGCTTGACTGCATTTGCTGTGGCCTCGGAGAGCTCGAATCGCTCGGAGTGCATGTTGTGATCAGTGATGCGGTCGGCACGCACGGGCTGGAATGTGCCGACGCCGACATGCAGGGTGACAAAGGCATGCGGGAGTGATGCGATGAGCTCTTTGGTGAAGTGCAGGCCTGCGGTAGGTGCCGCAATCGCTCCGGGCTTGGAATCTGCGGCAAAGACCGTCTGGTAGCGATCGAAATCCGTGGAATCGCTGTCCCGATTCATGTAATGCGGTAGCGCGAGTTGCCCCCACTTTTCCTCATCCACTGGCTGGTCGAAGCGCACCAGGCGATCACCGTTCTCGAAGACGGATTCCACTGTTCCGGTTGCGTTGCCAATGCTCACTTGTTTGCCGACACGCATTCTCTTGCCTGGTCGGACGAGGCACCGCCAGAGGGTGGGCTCAGGGGATTCCAGGCGGACTACCTCAACCTTGCCGTCGGTTGAGAAAAAGCGTGCCCTCACGACCCGCGTATCATTGAGAACGACGAGGTCATTGGGTTGGAGGTATTGAGGGAAGTCGGTGAACTGTTGGTGCTCGATGTCGCCGGTTTTCCTGTGTACCACCATCATGCGCGATGCGTCCCGCTGCTCGAGCGGCCGGGATGCAATTAACTCTTCTGGCAGGGTGTAGTCGAAATCGTCGGTGCGCCATTCGGTCATGTCAGTCAGCTATTAGCAGGGGAACGGTTGGGGTGCACACGATTTTCGAGCCGAATTTCTGTGTGTCGATTATTTTACAAATCCTTATCTATCAACCGCTCCGAACGAAAACATCATTGACGTATGCGCTTTGGTATTGGATATTCAGAAACGGTGGAGTGCCCCCTCCGGGTTAGATTCGATGAAAATAGATGAGATAAGAATAGAAGGAACATTTGCGTGCGTGGCACCCCTGACCCGTTATGGGGCGGTGGTGAGGCCGCCTGCTCAGTTGAAAGTGGACTACCGCTGTGATGCGGACGGTGCCAATGTCGATTTTTTGGATGCAAGGTATGCTGCGGGTGAACTCAGGGATCCCCACGATGTCCATCCTTCGACGCTGCATGACGCGTTCAACATGCATTGGAGCGCGAGACAACGATTGGTGGGATTCGGATTCGAAGTGTTCAGGGATCGGGCGGAACGAGTCCTGAACGGTCTGGGCTGTGTGCTCTCAAAACCGCTTGATTCAGGGATCCCGCGATTGACTGAGCCAGTCTGTGTTTCGTTCCTGTGTTCTGAGCGGAACGAGCCTTTCGCTGGAGTGAAACTCGAATTTGATCAGCTTTCGGAATTTCTTGATCGGCTTATTTTTGAAACGTCTGAACAATGACAAGGGTGTGACGGTGTGGTCATTCGCGGAGTTTTCTCTTGAGACGCTAGGGGATGGTGGAACAATGAGGGCACTGAGGCGTCCCACCTTGGAGAAATCCCGATGTCCACACTACCTCTCCACCGAATCCCAGCAGTTTCCTTCAGTCTTGTTGTTGCGCTCTTGTGTTGGAGTTGTGCGCAAGAGCCTGAGGGCAAGGCCAAAACAAAGAACAGCAAACGGGATGGGTTGTCCATTGATCAGCCGGATGATCTCGATCGGCAGG
>JAQCER010000607.1 GCA_027618625.1 Verrucomicrobiota bacterium | reverse complement strand
ATGATCTTGCCAGGATGCCGACTCTCCAAACTCGGCTGCAAGGTGCCGTCGGGCCGGAGGTCGCGCTTGCCGCAGTCAATGTTCACGACAAGGAAAATCCGGCTGAACAGCTCAAGGAGATCCTTGAACTCCGCGAAAACCTGTTCCAGGTAGAGGTTGTCGGTCTTGACGACGAAGACGGCGCAGGCCGCACTGTCGCGAAACTCGCGTGTCATCAGGTCGTATCCGAATTTCATCCGGCTGTAGAGCCCGGGGGTGTCGACCATGACCGTGCTCGATTCCACCAGGCCGCTGATCGGCAGGCGAATGTCGATCCGCCGAATCGCCTCAGGAAAGTCCACTCCCGGATCAAACCCGGCACCCTGATGTTCCTTTTCCCGGATCCGGTCCGCCAGGCTCGCGTGCCCGACTGCGATCGCCTCCTGGAGAGACGGATTGTCCGGATAACACTTTTCCTTCCCATCGTAGTTCGTCACTGTGAACGCTTTTTCACCGTGACGGACGTAGACCAGGCAGGGATAGGCCGGAAGTGACGTGACCTCGGAAACATACGTCCCGCTGATGGCGTTCATCAGCGTCGACTTGCCGCTCTTCAAAGGCCCGAAAATCAACAAGTAAGCCTGCTGGCCCTCGATCTTGTCCGCCAGCGACTTCAATCGCATGCCCACGTCCAGCAATCCCGCCAGCGTGCCTCGAAGCACTTCCCCTCGCGATTCCCTTTCAATGCAGTCCGAGGCGGTCTTCAGATCATTGACCAAGGGCGACAGGGCGAAGTCGTATTCCTTACAAAAGCCGGCGATTTCAGTTTTCATGATGATTCTGGATGCTGAATGTGGAGTGGTTTCCGATGTTTTTTAAAATATTCTAATATTACGGATTTACTGAATATTTCTGAACTGAGGGCAGTTTTCACGCTTTGACAAGAAAAAAACGGGAGGAACTTCCGACGGTTGCGGAAATTGGAAGCAGGTGAGGTTCACGTGGCTCAAAGGCGCGTGAGGGGTGAATCCGGGTTTCATGCCCGGAGTTCATGGGCAGGTTGCTATTGTGCGAGTGGCCCGGGATCCTCATGATCGGGCCATGAAAACTCTACTACTTGGTGTTTCGTTGGGGTGCGGTTCGTGCCTTTCGGGCGCGGAACTTTCACAGAATCTTCGCGTCGATTCCGGCCCGGTGAATGGAGTGGAAATTGGGAATGGGGGCGTGTCGGTCTATCGCGAAGCATGGAAGGTCGGCATTCGGCCGGGAGACGTGATTGTTGACGTCAACGGCCAGGGGCGGCAGAGCTCCAGCCAGCCTCACTTTTTATACTGCGCCAGCCCCGTGGCGACGCCTTGAAGGTCTTTGATGATGGCGATGTGTCCGCCGTCTTGTGGCAGCGCCATGGGCGGCAGGATGATCGAGGCGCCAAGGCTCTCGGCTTTCGCCAGCGTTGCCTTGAGATCGTTCACCGTGATGTAGGGCATCCAACGCGGTGTGGTGTCACCGGGTTGGAGGTTGGTGATGCCGCCGAGCATTTCACCCTCGCGTCCGAAGACGTGGTAGCCCGGCATTGGCTCGCCTTTTTTCTCCCAGCCGACGAGGGCGGAGTAGAAATCGACGGCTGCTGCCGCGTTCGTGGTGTTGAGTTCCGACCAGCCAAGGTCGCCTTGTGTGTATCCGAGTTGTCCCATAGTCTTGTGTATATGTGGTTTGGTTTGGTGGCTGCAGGTCGTGATGACTATACGGCCAAAATTTTGTTCAACTTAATTGGTAGGAAATTTGAAAAGCAGAGGTGGGTTCATGGGGCGGGCGGAGCCCGATGGAGGGGGTCTGCTGGGATCGCCGTTCATGACGTAGATTCCTTCATTGCCATCCCGTCTCGTCGCAAAAGCAATACGACCATCGGCCAAAGGATTTGGCCAGCCGTCGACAAAGTCGGTTGTAAGCGCGTGGAGGTTGGAGCCGTCCACGTCCATTGCCCTGATATTCCCACTGCTGCTGAGCCATTCCACCCCACCGCGGCGAAGTAGCATTTGCTTTCTGTCCGCAGTGAATGCGCGCGGCGAGTTCAGGAGATGGCTTCGTCCATTTCATAGGATACTGCCGCAGAGTATAAAGTCCGGATCAGTCGGCGCGGCCGTCCACCACTCGCTCCAGTTTGTCGAAGCCTCCTGTCCAGCCTTGCGTGTGTCGTCCGCGGCTTTCCTCGTTCGGGAATCCGGTTTGGAGCAGGCGAAGCTCGGTGCCGGTGCCGGATGCGATGAAATCCAGCTCCACGGTCGATTCGACGTTGTTCCAGTCTTCGTCGTCGTCCCACTTCCAGGTGAAAACAATCCGCGACGGCGGCTGGATTTCGACATAGGTGCCAAGCACCGTCATTTCACCGCCGGGCTTCTCCATTTTCAGGTGGTAGTGGCCGCCGACGGCGAACTCCACGGCCCCGCCGGTGCAGTTGCAGGTTCCCGGGCCGAACCACTCCTTCATGGCGTCGAAGGAACTGAACGCATCGAAGACGCGCTCCCTCGGGGCTTTGAATTGGCGGGTGATTTCGAGTGTCTGTAGTGCTTGTGTCATGGTTTCTTTTTTTTGCTTGTCGTTGTCTTTGGGGAGGGATGCGGAGGAGCGTCGGGCCCGCGTTCGAGCAGCTCCTCCAGCCTGTCGAAACTGGCCTCCCAAAATGAACGATGCTTTTCGATCCAGCGCTTGGCGTCCTCCAGTGGCTGGCGGTTCACGTGCAGGTAGTGGAAGCGGCCCTCGACGCGCCGGCTGACCAGCCCGGCCTCCTCCAAGATGCGCACATGCTTGGACACGGCCGGGAGCGACATGGCGCAAGGGCCGGCCAATTCGGAGACGGCGGCCTCGCGTATCCCGAGGCGTTCGAGCAGGGAACGCCGCGTCGCGTCGGACAGGGCGAAAAAGACGCGGTCGAGGTCGGCGGGAGCGGCAAGGGCCATCGGATGTTATCGCCGTTTGAGTTCGAAACCCTGGCTGGGCTGCGGCTTGCCACCCTTCCAATGCGCCCAGTCATGCCGGAGCGTGTCGCCATCGACGAAACTGAGCGTCACCGCGTGCATGTGCTCGTCCTTGGCCGGATCGATGCCCGACGTAGGGACAAAGTTGAAGCTCAGACTGTCGGTGGTGCTTTTCGCCAGCTTCATCTTTGGTTGATTGTGCAGGCAGCAATAGTGCGTCAGCGCGAGCCTGCCGTTCTCGTCGTGATAGGTCGTCAGCATCTCCATCGGCGTTCCGGCGAAGAGCCGCTCCTCCACCACCGCGCCGCCGCCGGTCACGCGGTATTCCGCCGTCACCGGCATCGGCATCGTGGGCGAAGCGCCCTTCCATTTGCCCGCCAAAGACTTGAGCCGCTCCAGCCCCGCAGAGCCCTTGTAGGCCGGCGGCGGCGGCTGGGCAGGGGCGGAGGCCGCGCCCTCCCTCATGGTGGAGGTGGAGCAACTGGCGAAAACGCTGGCAAGGGCAGCAGAGACGAGGAGTCGTGTGATGGTGGTCATGGAAGCAACATTTAACCATTCGGTTAACTAGGGCCAGTCCCAAAGGGGGGCTTTTTGGCGGGCAGCGGTGAGGGCGTTATGGAAAATA
>JAQCER010000606.1 GCA_027618625.1 Verrucomicrobiota bacterium | reverse complement strand
CTCAGGGTCGTATCGATTCGCAAACAGTGGTGGAAGGTGTGGCAACCCCGGCTGTTTTGCTATGAAATGGAAGCTCGTGTCATCTCGCCAGGCTGTTATCAATGGAGGGGAGGAGCACCGCATCCTAAGGTTCATCCTGACAGGCTCGTCGACTGGCCGAAATCATGGGATTTCAACAGCGCAGCCGACGGCGACAGACACAATCGATTCACTGCACTGCCAATTTCGCGCCCATCGATGTTTACACGGGGGATGCCGACGGACGTTGGAATCGAGAACGGATGGAGTGAGGCAATCACCTTGAATCTGCGAGCAACGGATCAGGAAATCCTCGAAATCATCAAGGTATTTCTGGCAGAGCAAAGGAATATTGCATCCGACATCGGCCTAGAAAAGCGCGTCAAAACAATTCCGTGGAACGGCATCGAGGCATTGGATCAGGAATTCCTGTTCCCTGAGTGCGTGCTGACAAAGGCTGAAAAACAAGCGAAACGCACAGCGTTGAATCTGTTTCAGGCTGTCAAGTAACTGGTCGGAAAAGTTATTTCAAAATAACTCTTCCCCCCGCGAGGTGGAAAGAATTCGGTGGACGATGGACGGTCTCGCACATGACCGAAACAACCACCGATTCCGACGTAGAATGGCTCCGCATAAAGCGTGCTGTTCACATGTCATCTATAGGGCGCTCGACTCTTTACGAGCTGATGAATGACGGGCTGATCAAGAGCCGGCGCATCCGCCGTCCTGGGAACACCAAGGGCATCGTGCTGATTTCCGCCGAGTCGTTACGGCAGTTCATCGAGAACAGCGACGCATCCTAACCATTCCCACCCACGGGCAACCCCGGCGCAAAAAAGCCGGGAGCGAAAGTCGAACTCGCTGCCCGGCAAAAACTGAAAGAACTCCATGAGAATACACTTTTTCCGCACCCGCGCAAGCTTCCGCTGCAAATGCTGTCACCGCTGCCGGCCAGATAGCGAAGCGGCAGCACGCAACAAGCGCTGGCAATGGTATTGCGAGCCCTGCGCACTCTGGCTCGACCATAAACGGAAGGGGGCGCAATGAACCTACTCGACCGCGCGCACAAATACGTTGCAGCGATTCCTGGAGCCGAGGCCGGAACCCGTGGACACGATCAGGCATTCAAAGCAGCCTGCGCGCTGATTAAAAACTTTGGGGGCGATCTGAGCGAGGAGCAGTTACTAGAGGTTTTCCGCGAATGGAACGCTACGTGTTCTCCACCGTGGAACGAGCGCGAATTGATCCACAAGCTGCACGATGCTGTGCGCCAGGTGACACCGGAGAAACCTCAGCAAAAAGTTGCTGCAGTTACCAAACGTCAATCTTGGCCGGACATGCGACCGGGCACCGAGGGCGAGCTGCAACGGCTGTCTGAGCTGAGAGGGTTCACCCGGGCCGGACTCGATAAGGCATCCGCACTAGGCTTTCTTACGTTCGGGCGCTGGTGTGACCGTGCTGCATGGTTCGTTACTGATCCAGCTGCGGACGCGTGCCAGGCTCGACGGCTCGACGGGCAACCATGGCCGGAGATCCGAGGATGTAAAAGCTGGACGATCACCAGACGAGAAGGAGCTGCACGCCGGGCGCTGGGATTATCTGACCTGGGCGATAAGCTTCCGGTTCTCATCGAGGGCGGGCCGGACTTCATCGCCGCATTCTGCTTGATGGAAATGGAAGGCGCTGACGACTTTGCGCCGCTGGCCGTGTTGGGTGCTGCGATCTGGCTAGATGAATTTACCGTCGATGCGCTGGCCGGGCGTCCAGTGGTGATCTTCACCGACCGCGACGAGGCCGGACGAAAAGGCTTCCGCAAATGGGGCGGGCAGCTTTGGAAGGCAGGGTGCCGGCAGGTCGTGGACGGTTGGAAAATGCCAACGGTTCGGCACTGCACGGGCGATTTAAACGATTTTTTGAAAGGGGGCTCACGATGAACGATGCAGCCTACTTTGAACCCGACGAGGAAACTATGGCGATGGTAGCAGCACATAATGCAGGGCGATCCAAAACGGAATCTTCGGGCGGGCCCGGGCAAACCATCGTCGCCGATCCGTTGCCAGGCATCGAGAATGCGGCCTTCGCGCTCGCATCGATCGACTCCTATGAGATCCCGAAGGAAATCGTGCACGGGCTCCTTCATCGAGGCTCTAAGGGAATGCTGGGCGGAGGTAGCAAGACTTTCAAAACGTGGACGCTGCTCGACTTGGCAACCTCGGTTGCGACAGGCAATCCCTTTTGGGATCTGGAAACCGAGCAGGCGAGCGTTTTATTCGTGAACCTGGAGATCCAGACGCCGTTCCTCTGGCGACGCGTGCAGGCGATCGTGGAGGCCAAGGGTGTAGACATTCCCACGGCGCTCGACGTTTGGAATCTGCGAGGCTATTCCGCCTCGGCTCACATCTTATTGCCCAGGATCATCGAGCGCGTGCAGACCATCGACTACGGGTTGATTGTCCTCGATCCCGTCTACAAGATCTTGGGCGAGCGCGACGAGAACAACGCCGGCCACGTCGCCGACCTGCTCAACGAAATGGAATCAGTGGCAGTCAAGACGGGTGCCGCGATCGTATTCGGCGCTCACTTCGCCAAGGGCAACGCCAGCCAAAAGGAAACCATCGACAGGGTAAGCGGTTCAGGATCGTTTGCCAGAGATCCAGATACCATCATCATGATGACGCCACATGAGGAATCCGACGCCTTCACCGTGGAATCGATCCTCCGTAACATGCCTCAACCGAATCCGTTTGTAGTTCGGCGACAGCATCCGCTGATGGTGCGCGATTCTTCACTTGATCCAGTGAAGCTGAAACAGCCCAAGGGAGGGGCCACAAAACGCACGATTGAGGAGATTCTTGCCGTGTTACCCAAGGGAGGGTTGCGGGCTGCAGAATGGGCTGAACTGGTAGCTGAGGAAACTGGGATCAAGGAACGCCGGTTTTACCAATTGAAAGCAGAGGCGGAGGCTAAAAAACAGGTAACCAAAAGCCCAATTGACGGGCGATTTCTGAAACAATGAACAACTGCATATTGCTGCATATTGCCGTGCAGTGCGTCATGCACTGCATAACTGCACACACCCTTAGGTGTGCAGTGCAGTGCTTTGCGACTGCATATTGCTTTCCTGGAAAATGAAAATCCGCATGGAACTCACCACCGCCGACGATGCCGGCGAACAGGACGCAATCAGGGGCATCCGGGCATTGATCAAAAGACTTTGGAGGAACCACCGGATGAAGCTGGTGACCATCTCCACCGAACCAGAACCACGAACACAATTCACACATGAGTAACTCGTTGATAGCGAGGGAGGCGGGGGGGCGGGTAAAATCTCTGTTTCTTTTCGACACCTAGACCGGCCCTCGGTTTCAGCGAATAAATAGCATAACTCTACAGAATCCAAAAATGAGCCACCTAGACGCATACCTGAAAACCCAAGGGATCGACAGCGCATCAATGCCGACTGGAATGTTCCCGATGAAGACCTCGCGCTACAACCGCTACGCGTGGCGGAAAGGGATCAAAAAGTTCCTAAATCCCAAGAACGCACTCGACATAATCGAGCATCTAC
>JAQCER010000605.1 GCA_027618625.1 Verrucomicrobiota bacterium | reverse complement strand
AATGCGTAGAGAAAGATTTCGAACACGGATTGCGGGACTTTTTCGATTACGCGGCGACCGAGGAAAATCCCACTGAGAATTCCCGGAAGCATCATCAGATCGATTGTTAGCGATTCTGGATTGATGATGTCGAGATTGGTATTGAACGGGATCTTGAGAATGTTGACCAGCAGGAAGAGCCGGGCACCGACGCCGAGGAATTCGTTCTTCGGCATTTTGCGAACGAGCGCAAAGATGGAGTAAACGGGGCCGGCCGCATTGGCGATCATAGTGGAAATGCCGATCGCGAGTCCGGTACCGAGGCGAAAGGGAACTGAATCATGCAGCTGGCTGAGAAAGGCTTCGCTGTATTTGCGTGCCAATTGCAGAATCAGCATGAGCAAGATGACGGCTCCGATGCAGCGCCGGGCCATGAGGTCATCGATATTTCCCAGAAGTTGCCAACCGATTACGATGCCGATCAGCGTCCAAGGCAACAGCGGCAGGATATCGCGCCAGGTGGCGAATTTTCGGAAGAGCGGAAACACAATGATGTCACAAACGATCAGCAACGGCAGAACGATTCCGACGGACGCCTTAGCTCCGAACACATCGGCGATAATCAGGACATTGACGATCGCCAGGCCAGGAAATCCTGTCTTGGAAAAACCAAGGCAGAATGCACCCAACAGCACCAGTGCAAATTCGCCGGAGGAAATGTCAGGAAGGAAGGGCAAGGCGAGACTCTGGAAGGTCTCGGGGGCTAGTTCAACCAAACAATGGCAGCGGTGCGAGTGCAAATTCGGGGAACACAGCGCTCAAATCCACTTCTGCGGAGATTTTCTTCAGGATTGGGGCGAGCACGTTGAGGTAGTTCGTCAGGACGGGAAGGTCTCCTGGGCCGACGAGAGATTCCGCTTTGGGCCCGGGCCAATCCACGTGGATGGTGCCGCCTTTGTGGCCGCCACCGAGGACAAACATGACACTGCCCCGGCCGTGATCCGTGCCCAGTGCTGAATTCTCACGCACCCGTCGTCCAAATTCGGTCATGACGACAACGGTGGTTCGCTCCATCGCCTTGCCGAGATCTTTACAAAATGCGGACAGCCCGGCATTGAGGCGTTTGATTTCTGGATCCATGACGGCGGGTTGCGTCAGGTGCGAATCCCATCCATTAAGATCGATTGCCGCAGCTTCGAGGCCTACGCGACCTTTGATGAGCTGTGCGATCTCGCGCATGCCACTTGAGAACTCATCGTCTTCGTAACTGGCACTATTGCTCGGGGCATAGTCCGTAGAGGTGAGTTCGGCGATGCGTTTGAGAACGGCAACCGAAGAGCTGCCGGCAGCATTCAAGGATTCAATTGGGGACTTCGCATAGAGTCTTCCAAGCAGGTCACGGACTTCGTCGGTTTTCTCCCCTAATGAGAAATCCTTGATCGATCGCATCGCAGCTGCCGCGGGAGCCCCACGAAGGTTTTCCGGCAAGCGGCTACCGATCGCTACCGCGCTGAGTGGACTGCGTTGACCATCCGCTGGCTGCGTGGCGAGCAGATAGCGACCGAGCCAGCCGCCCGCGACATTGCCGCCATGGTCCATAATGTCCTGAGCTTCAAAGTGAGAGCGCGTTTGATCCTCGGATCCCACACAGTGGACGATACTCATCATGCCTTCCTTGTAGAGTGGCGCGAGACCATCCATCAACGGATTCAATCCGAAAAAATCGTTGAGCATGACTGCACTGCGGGAACCGATCCCGATGGTGGGACGCGCACCAAAGTAATCGTCATCGCCTACCGGAGCAACGAGATTGAGACCGTCGGCCCCGCCGCGAAGGAAGACCACGACCAGCGATCGATCTTGATCGCGATTCTCGGAAACGACTGTGGTGACTTTGGTTTCGGACATGGCTGAAAAAAGGTGGGAATGTGAGTGTTCTAGAACAACTGAAATGCTGGCGATGCCAGCAGCAATGCGAGGCGGTCGCCGTCCGGGCAGGCGCGCCAGGCTTCCGTTTCATCCGCAGTGGCAAGCCTTCCGAGCAACCAGGGCATGAGCCCGGACTTCTCGATGCCGCCGACGCTGGCCATGCGCGCCAGGGCTTCCGAGTCACACCGTGTGCCTTCAAGTTCGTTCCTTGCGTAACGGAGGGCAAAGTTCCAGCGCCACGGAATAGTGCTCAACCATGGAGTCGCTTCCTCGGGATAGCCATCAGGAGTCGGGTAGTGGAACGGGGCATGGCCCATGCGATGCAGAAATTTCAGCAGTGAGTCTTTGCCATCGGTAGTGCCGCCCGTGGTGCGCAATGCCGAGACGATGAAGTGGAACGGGCGTTTGAATTTGTTGCCCCGATTTTCGCGGAAGGCGTCCGTCTGGAACAGGGTGCGCAGGGTTTTGCGAATGTCACCCTTGCTCGCGAGGAATTCTTTCGATACCGCAGTCACTGCTGCTTCCGGGGGCGTGTCGTCGATGAAGCGTGTGCAAAGCTTTGTCGCGATGTAACGCGCAGTCGATGGGTGAAGCGAAACGATGGCGAGGAGACGGCTCATGTCGTCCCGACCGTCGCCCGCTGGGATGGTGTGGCCGAGGATTTTCTTTTCGCCGTGGTCGTGGAGCTTCTTCTCAAATTTCGGTTCACCCCTGCCAAACAGGCCGCCGTCCTTGACAGTCCAGCCCGTCAGGGCTCGCGCGGCTTCCATCACGTCTGCCTGGGTGTAGCCGCCATCGACGCCGAGCGTGTGAAGTTCCAATAACTCACGAGCGTAGTTCTCGTTGGGCTTGTCTTCGTCACTGGATTTGCGGTTTACCCGACCGTCCAGGTACCAGAGCATCGCCGGGCTGGTAGCCGTGGCCCGAAGCATCTCAGGAAAGGAACCCAAGGCGTGCTTGCGAATGACATCGCGATCATGTGCGGCGGTGAGCCAACGGCAATCGCCTTTTGAGGAATCGATATTGAAATGATCCGTCCAGAAATGCACCATGACTTCGTGCAGTTGACGCTTCGATTTGACAGCCCGGATCACGGTGTAGCTCAGCATTTCATCGAGCAAGCCGTCGATGGTGAAGTTGTAAAGGTCTCCCGATGTGTGCTGAAGGTATTCGAACTGACGAGTCGCCCGCTCAGCCAGGCCGTCATCGATGGACTCTGGAGCGAGTTGTTGCTCGATAAAAACCTCTACCGCCTTTTCCGGGGCCGCGTGGAGGGCAGACACTCGATCATAGTCACCCGGCACGCCGCCAAAGGTCAGGCGGTTTAAGCAGTGAGACACGATACCGATTTCCGATCGGTCTGGAGCGGTGAACGGGACGATCGGCTCTTCGGTTGAACCAAACTGAAGGAAGGCCGGGGTATCGAAGCCGAAGGGGTTTTCGGAACAGCCGAAGCCAGTTCCGGCTCCACCCATTGCGGCAAGCTTGAGGAACTGCCTTCTGGAGACGGCTCCGGCGAATGGATGGCGGATCATGACGAGATGACCTCCGTCTTTTTCTTTGCGTCCGCCTCCTCCCGCTCTTCTGCCGCAAGTGCCTCTTCTTCGGCCAGCTCAAATTCCTTCTCCTCTTTTCGGGCCCGGTAAATTTCCCGGACGGTAAGGAACGCCACCCCGGC
>JAQCER010000604.1 GCA_027618625.1 Verrucomicrobiota bacterium | reverse complement strand
ACCCATGATCCGAACCGCTATCGGCTTGTAGAATGCCGTAAGCACTCAATATGCCAAACACTACTGAGGATCCAGCTTACTGGAGATCGTGGATATCATGGGGTTGACGGGAGCGGTCTTTTGCGACTATCGATAGTTCCGAGTGATTGTTCCTGAAGTCCAAGCTGAGATTGACAAGTTCCTTCAAAGAAAGGGATTGCGACGTACGCGCCAGCGGGAGGTCATCGTCGAGGCTGCGTTCAGCAGTGACGAGCACTTTACGGCAGATGATCTGTGGGAAAGATCGAGGAAGATCGACCGCACGGTTTCCCGCGCGACCCTCTACCGAACGCTTTCCTTGCTGGTCGAAGCGGGTTTGTTGACGGAGATCGATCTGGGAAAGGATGTCAAATACTACGATCCCAATTTCCTTGAGCACCCGCACCACAACCACCTCATTTGCGTGGATTGCGACAAAGTAGTCGAATTCTCGGACGCAAACATCAGTCTGCTTGAGGACTGCATTACGCGGCGGCTTGGGTTCCGGCCCACGAAGAAGGCGATTCGGATCGAGGGCACCTGCGAAGAACTGAGGCGAACCGGAGTCTGCAAGAGCCGGGTCGACAGAAGCCCGGCGTAGTTCTGCAGGGATGTTCAGAGTGTCCGGAATGTCTGGAATGGGAGTCGCTCCAAGCAGTGAATGCGTGATCATACGATTGCACTTGATTACATTACTTGAACGGAGGGGAATCGCGCTATAGTGAGACAGCTGCGGAGCTGGGAGGCGCTTGCAGGTTTAACGCTTGCAGTTTCAATGGCCGCTGCGAGTGCGACTGACCAGCCGGAAAATTGGCCGGCAGTTTGCGCCTGGGCCGTTCCCTGTAACTTTTTGAAAATTCCGAATATCTGAAAATGACTACCGAAACCCACGAAGAAGAAGCAAAATTTGAGTTCCAGGCCGAAGTTCGGCAGTTGCTCGACATCGTCGTCAATTCGCTCTACACCGACAAGGAAATTTTCGTCAGAGAGTTGGTTTCGAACGCTTCTGATGCCCTGGAGAAGCTGCGTCATGTGCAGCTCACTGAACGGGAAATCTTTGACGACCGACTGGGGCTGGAGATCAATATCACCACGGACGACACGGCGAAGACGCTCACGATTTCCGATTACGGAGTCGGACTGACACGGGAGGAAATGGTTGAAAACCTGGGAACGATCGCGCACTCAGGAACGAAGAAGTTTTTGAGTTCGCTGGCAGACGGCGATGCCGCTCGCGGCAATGTGATCGGGAAATTTGGCGTAGGATTCTACAGTGTTTTCATGGTGGCGAAGCGCGTGCGTGTTTACTCGCACTCGTGGCGTGAAGATGGTGAGCATCTATGTTGGACCAGCGATGGTCGCTCGGGATTCGAGATTGCCGAAGCTCCTGGGCAACGGCGCGGCAGTAAGGTTGTCGTTGAGTTGAACGAGGAATTCGAAGAATTCTCGAGGAAGGAAACGATCAAACGCTTGCTGGAGCGGTATTCGAACTACGTCTCCTTTCCCATTTTTCTGAATGGGGAACGGGTCAACACGGTCGAGGCGATCTGGCTGAAACAAAAGAGTGAGGTGACGGATGAGCAATACGGGGAGTTCTACAAGTTCGCTGCGAAGATGTATGACGAGCCACGCTATCGTCTCCACTTCAATGCAGATGTGCCACTGGAGCTGCACTCGCTGTTGTTTGTTCCGAAGGACAATCAGGAGAAATTCGGGTTTGGTCGGATGGAGCCGGGCGTCGCGCTTTATTGCCGCAAGGTGCTGATCGATGAGAAGCCTGAGAAGCTGCTTCCTGAATGGTTGCGATTTGTCCGTGGGGTGATCGACAGCAGCGACATTCCTTTGAACATTTCCCGGGAAACCATGCAGGACAGCGGGCTGCTGAAGAAGATCAATTCGGTGATCACCAAGCGCTTCCTGAAGTTTCTTGAGAAGCAGTCGAAGGACAATCCAGACGGGTACGAAGAATTCTTTAAGGAATTCGGGCGCTATCTGAAGGAGGGAACGGCATCGGACTATGGATATCGCGATCAATTGCCGAAGCTCCTGCGCTTTGAGTCTTCGATGACCGAGGCCGGGAAGCTGACGAGCTTCGAAGATTACCTTGCCCGCAAGAAAGAGGGGCAAAAGGACATCTACTACCTCTCTGGCCCGTCTCGTGAGGCGATCGAAAACGGCCCGTATCTCGAAGCGTTCCGTGCACGAGGTCTCGAAGTTCTATTCTGCACAGATGGAGCCGATGAATACGTGATCAATGCCCTGTATCAGTTTGACGAGCATTCATTCACCTCAGTGGATCGGGCGGACATTTCCCTCGACGACTTGCCAGCCGAAGAGTTGCAGCAAGGTGAGGCTCTGCCCGAGGCGGATGCCAGTGCGTTGTGTGCCTGGGTCAAGGAGCAACTGGGGGATCGCGTGGAAGCAGTGGTCGTCGGCTCCCGTCTGGTCGAAAGTCCAGCCGTGGCATTCAACAACGACGCTCACATGACCAGCCACATGCGGCAGATGATGCGGGCGATGGATCAGGATGTCAGCAAGCTGAAAGTGAAGCTCGAAATCAATCCGCGCCACGCGCTGGTGAAAAACCTTGCAGCAGCGAAGGAGTCGCGGCCGGAAATCGCGGGCTTGATCGCGAATCAGATTCTCGACAACGCGTTGTTCTCCGCGGGGCTCCTTGAGGAGAACAAGGACATGGTTCGGCGCGCCTACGATATCATGGCGAGGGCCATCGAATAGCCGGCCGGGCCGGGCCTTGCTGGTAGCGCGTGCTCGATTAAATTAATACCTACGTCATCTGCGGACAAACAGCCCAAACAGCCCAAACAGCCCAAACAGCCCAAACAGCCCGCCGCACAGCCAAATGCCTTTGACCAAAGCGGCGTGATGGAGTAGGGCGTGTGCTCATGGCCGAAACTCCAACCATTATCTACACTCTGACCGATGAGGCACCGGCGCTCGCTACGCGCTCGCTGCTGCCGATTATCCAGGCGTTCACGAAGTCATCCGGTGTTCAAGTGGAATCGCGGGACATTTCCCTGGCCGGGCGGATCATTGCGAGTTTTCCGGAGTTTTTGACCGACGAGCAGAAGATCGGTGATCACCTCAGTGAGTTGGGTCAGTTGGCCACGACGCCGCAGGCAAACATCATCAAGCTGCCAAACATCAGCGCCTCGGTTCCGCAGCTGAAGGCGGCCGTCGAAGAACTGCAGCAGCAAGGTTACAAGTTGCCAGATTACCCTGACGAGCCGAAGAGCGACGAAGAGCGGTCGATCAAAGTTCGCTATGATAAAGTGAAGGGCAGCGCGGTGAATCCCGTTTTGCGCGAAGGAAATTCCGATCGCCGTGCACCGAAGGCGGTAAAGGAATACGCTCGTAGCAATCCGCATTCGATGGGCGCTTGGTCACCCGATTCTAAGACGCGTGTGGCAACGATGGGGCAGAACGATTTTTGTGCCAACGAGAAATCGGTAACCGTGCGTGAGGCTACTGATGTTAAAATTGAGTTTGTTGCCAAAGACGGAACTGCCACCGTGCTCAAAGCGAAGATCCCACTTTCAGTCGGCGAAGTAATTGA
>JAQCER010000603.1 GCA_027618625.1 Verrucomicrobiota bacterium | reverse complement strand
GCGCCAGATCGAAACCCAGATCTCCACCACCGACCACCAGATCGACCGCCTCGTGTATGACCTCTACGAACTGGCGGAGGAGGAGATCGCCATCGTCGAGGGCCGCCCCGCCCCCGTCGCGCCGGTGGACAATTCCAAGGATTCTGCCATTCTGAATGGAAATATTGTTGTCATGCCTGGCATTGAAAAAACACCCCGCGTCTCCGGCGGAAAAGCGTGCATTGGATTCACCCGCATTCCCGTGTGGGCCGTCGCCCAGTTGCGCCGCCTCGGGCTCGAGGACGCCCGCATCCTCGAATGTTATCCAGGGTTGGCACAATCTGATCTCGACGCCGCGTGGAAATACGTCGCCCAGCACGAACAGGAAATCGATATCTCCATCCGCGAGAACGAGGAAGCGTAGCGAGGGAGCAAGGGGGGAAACAGTGTCAGGGGTGAAATTCTATTCCAACGAAAATTTTCCACAGCCCGTCGTTCGCGCCTTGCGGGAATCCGGATATGACGTGCTCACCTCACTAGACGCGGGGCGGGCCAACCAAAGGGTGCCTGATGAGGAGGTCCTCAAATTCGCCACTCAGGAGAACCGTGTTCTGCTAACGATCAACCGCAAGGACTTCATCCAACTTCACAGCGAGAACTCCCTGCACGCCGGAATCATCGTCTGCACACAGGACCCGGATTTCGCTGGACAGGCGCGAAGGATTGCCCACGCCGTGACTCAGACCCGAACAATGAGAGGGCATCTATTGCGGGTTAATCGGGCCGACAAATAGTGAAACTTTAACGAGCGTGGAACAATAGACGAGCGAACCGCAGCCGAACAGTGATTTCAAAGAAATCTCGTCCCAAGGATTCAATCGAACTTGGGCAGATCAAGTCGATTCTTGAGAACAGAAGCATAATCTTCTTCGTTAAGAATGAAGAGGCTCATATCATGAGTGGCGCACCGCCTGCGATATGTGCTAACGAGATGAGGTTGTTTGTACAGAGAGATCGTGCATTGGACGCGGTTACAGTCCTACGAGATGTTTTGGGATTAAGCGTGATTTAACAGAATAAGGACTGATGATTCTCAGTGACATTTCCCGACCAATCGATTCAGCAAATGTTGGGTCCGCTGGCGCTCCACGGGCGCGCTGCTCTCGCCGTTCTGCGACCATGAACCGTCCGATCCGATCTGTGTTTCATGTGTTTCATGTGTTTGTGTCCGTGTCCTTGATGATGTCGCCACTTCTGGCAACCGGGAATGCTCGGGCGCTAGACTATGACCGAATCCTGTGGACTACCGAATGGAATCACGATGGATCCCGGTTCGCGGTTGGGGGCGTCAACACGCTTTGGGTTTTTGACTCGAACACCCTCGAGAGGAAGTCGCTGTTGCCGAAGACGCCCGGTGTGCAGGAAGGCGACATCAACATTCCCTATGTGGCGGTCACATCGGTGTCGTGGCATCCAAGCGGAATTCTGCTCGCGGTCTCCAGCCAGGGAAGGGATGTCAACGGAGTGTATGACATCGTATCCGGCGATCGAACCCCGCTGAAAGTCGATCAGGGGCGCGGCGTAAGCTGGAGTCCGGACGGGGCACGGGTGGCGTTGTCGAGCAGCGGGAATGGCCATCTTGGAATATGGAAGAGCGACGGCACTCTCCTGCACAACATTTCGCGGTATGAAAAGGCCAAGGGTTTGACCGGCGTTTCCTGGCGACCCTCAGGCGACAGAATCGTCACCATTGGCGGGCAAATTACCCTGCACGATGCGCAAGGGAAACCGATCAGGCAGATGACGCACCGACCGGAAACGGAAGAACGGCTCTGTTTATTGTTGTGTGTTGAGTGGCATCCCTCCGGAGAATTCTTTGCGGTCGGCGATTATGGAAATGAAGTGGACGATCCGGTTATACAGTTCTGGTCGGCCGATGGAGAGTTGCTAAAAAGTGTCACGATCCAGGGAGGAGCCGAGATACGAAATATCTCCTGGAATCACGACGGCAGTCTGCTGGCTTCGGCCAGTGAAAAGCTCCGCATCTGGACCAAGGACGGTCGCTTAAAGCATGAAAGCGAATCGCCGGACCTGCTCTGGGGCGTATCCTGGCATCCGAAAGGCGACAAAATCCTGACCTCAAGCATTGAAGGCAGGGTTACCTTGTGGAGCCCAACTGCCAAGGTAATCAAAGAGATCATCGTTCCGGCTCGTTGATTTTCGCCTCGGCTTTTGTCGCTCACAACATTACCATGACCGGCATTAGAAAAATCCAGCGGGGTCAGCCCCCAGAAGTTCAGGGTAGAGCATGGTCAGTTCGTGGTTCGGGTGACGAATGATCAATCCATATTCCGAAACGTAACTAGGAGTCGGGATGCGGAATTTGGACCACCACAAGATGATCGATCCCCTGATAATCTTTGGGATTGATCGTATAGAGAGGCAAGTCGTTCGCTATGGCAATCGCCGCAATGAGCGCGTCATACGCTCGAGCACTCGTTTTGCGCCCTGCGGCTCGAAGACTGGCCGCAACCTGTCCAAAAGCACGCGCCGCCGCGGCATCAAAAGGCAAGGGATCGAAATCTGCTTCCGCTTGTTGCAACCTCGTTTGGCGGGCGGCCCGTTCGGAGTCGGTTTTGGCGGCCAAGGGACCTACCGACAGTTCGGCGAGTGTAATTGATGTAATCGCGGAAACTGTTGGCAGCGAGTCCGGGTCTTCCAGCTGCGGAAGAAGAATGACGGTGTTGGTATCAAGAATTCCAGTCGCCTTCATATTGAGGAATCAATCAGGCGATCGATATCCTGCCGAAACGTCTCAAGATCAATGGCGGGCAAGTTTTTCCAACGTGACAACAAAGTCGACGAATCCAAACCTGGCTTCGGCAAAGGCCGCAACTCAGCCACTTCCTTGCCGGCACGAGTAACTGTCAGTCGTTCACCTGCCAGAACTCGGTCCACAACATCACCGCCGTGATTTCGCAAATCTCTTATCGTCACATGACTCATCCAAGGATCGTATCACACGTGATACAGCGGCGCCATCCCTAAACGTTCAATTTCCCTGAAAATTCGTCATGAGGTGATGAGATTTCATTTGTCATGCCTTTGCAACTCGATCGACCCGGTTCCCTCAAATCAGCTCAATGCGCGCTTCGACGGGCTGTCTTTAGGCTGGTCGTGCTCATGTTGGTGACGACGGCCATGGGGGCGACTCCCACAAAACGTCCCAACATCATTCTGGTGATGGCGGACGACTTGGGGTGGGGGGATGTGGCTTACAACGGAAACGCAAAAGTCCACACGCCGGTGTTGGATCAACTGTCGTGTGAAGTCGTGCGGCTGGATCGGTTCTACGCTGGGGCGCCGGTCTGCACGCCGACCCGGTCGACTTGCCTGACCGGCAGAAACCCCAATCGCAATGGCACCGAGTGGGCCGGGAACTACCCGCTGCCGTTGAAGGAAATCACGATTGCTGAAATGTTGCGTGATGCCGGTTACCGCACGGGCTACTTTGGATTTTTTCCCCACCTTGTTGGCGGCAACCGGGACCAAACCGGCGAAGATGCTGCCACTGGATGGTGACAGCGTCCTCCCGGTGTTGCGCGGAACAGCGTCAG
>JAQCER010000602.1 GCA_027618625.1 Verrucomicrobiota bacterium | reverse complement strand
TGAGCCTGAAGCTGAGCCTGAGCCTGAAGCTGAGCCTGAGCCTGAAGCTGAGCCTGAGCCTGAAGCTGAGATTACTGAACTGCCAGAGCCGGTGCAAAGGAGCATCGCCCTGCCGCCCGGTGCGGCACCCACTCCCGCCGCGCCTGACGAACAACTCCCCGTGCTGAACGAATCCGGAAACCAAGTCAACCCGCAATAAGAAGATGAAAGGAACCAGGATGATGAAAACATTATTGAGCAAAATGCCCATCTGGGCAGCAGTCGCGGCACTCAGCGGATCGCTTCTTCCGATCAATCAGGCATCGGCACAGGACAACAACGAGGCTGTTGACGCCGCCTCGGAGAATCTAGATCTGACACCCAAGCGCTACAAAATGGACCGCTACGAATCGATCTGGGCAGACCGCTCGCCCTTTGAGATCATTGTCGAAGAGCAGGGAGAACCGGAGGAGGTTCCCCCACCTTTTGAAGACTACTCGCTGGCGGGATATTCCAAGCGGGGAGACATCTGGCGGGTCACCGTTGTCAACATCAAGGACCCGAAGGAAAAGCATCACCTGGAGACAGGGAAGGTGACGCCGGAAGGATTTGAGCTGCTCAATGTGAATCCTGAACGCAACTACAAGGAGACCGAAATCGTCGTGCGGCGCGGTGGAAAATCGGGGCCAATAGGCTTCAGCGACAAATACGTGAAGCCAGCCTCTTTCGCTGGTGGCAAACCTGCTGGAGCCCCTAAGGTTGTAGGAAAGCCTAGGCGAAACAATCCCAATCAGCCCAATCAACCCAATCAACGGAACCAACCGAACCAACCCAATCAAGCCGCACCACCTGGACTTGGCAATCAACCTCAGGCACCAGGCAACGCTGCTGCGGGTAACGAAAAGGCTGACGCCGCAGCAAAGATTCGTAAGATGCTGCAGAACAGGGCAGGGGGGGCGAACAACGCCGCTGGGAATGCGCAGGAGGGCGCGAAGCGTGAGCCACGTAGACGAGTCATTCTCCCGCCTTCACGCTAAACTCAGACCTGCAACCGTACCGCCACACGCCATTTATTCACCGTTAAGAATCTAAGGAAGACGAAACTCATGCCATCCACACTTCTCATCTCAAGTCGCCTCAGCTGCCGTCGATCGGCCATCGCGGCATTTTGGCTGACCGCTTTTCTGGTCGGCGCGGGTCGCTCATGGTGCCAGGAAGCGAATATCACAAACATTGCCTTCCCAGGTGCAGAACTGGCAGTTGTTCTCGTCGAGTACCAGACCCTCACCGGAAACCATCTCATTGTTACTCCGGGAACCGAGGCTACCGTGACGGTCGTGCAGAATCCGGATAGTCCGATGACCAAGGCCCAAGCCATCGATTTCATCAGGGACAGCCTCCTCTATCACGGCATCGCAATCCTTCCTGAACGACCGGGGGTGGAAAAAGTGGTGCCATGGACGGGAGGAACGCCATTCGACTGGCCTTCTCCAGAGCCCGGCTACCAGAAAGTGCTTTATACCGATCCATCGGAACTACCCGAAGGGAACGCCTTCATCAATTACTCGATGCGGCTCCAGTACGTCGGAGCTGAAGAAGCCGCGCAGCAGTTCACCACACTGATGCCTCCTCAGTCCTGGCGCTACACTCCCATCCCCAGTGCGGGCACGGTGATCATTTCTGCAACGGTTCCGGTCATCCGCACTCTCCTTGCGCTGAAGGAGCAGATCGATGTGCGTGAGCAGGCACGCGAGAATCGCTTTGTCCAGCTACGCCTTGCCGATGCAGAAGAAGTTGCCGGACAGATTACAGAGTTGATCAGTGCTCAGGAGCAGTTGCGATCCCAAAATGGCCGGGTTGGCACTCGGTCCGCTGCACAAGCGCTGGCTGGCAATGCTGCGAATCCTAACAGTGTTCCCGTGCCGCTTCAGGGAGTTCCCGGTGGCGGCGGGGAAGGTTCTAACCAGACCGCGACCATTTCGTCAGGCAGCGGTGTCATTGTTCAAGCCGATGCGCGCACCAACAGAATTCTGCTCAATGGTCGCAACGTGGATGTCGATTACATCGAAACCCTGGTGCTCGAATTCGACCAGCCGGCTGAAGTGGAATCGCTGCTGACGAAGCAGCTGCGTTACTTCTCGGTAATCGACTTTCTCGATGTCGCTGCCGGTGGACTTGAGCGGTTCTCATCGCGTGGTGCAGGTGGCATCGGAGGAGCAGCTGGCGGTGGCCAGTCCCGCCAGAATCGCCAGACCCAGACCCAGGCCAATGGCGCTGGCGCACTGGGCAATCAAGGCTTCGGTGGAAATCAGACCTCCAGCTCGCGTTCAAGCCGCTCTGGCGGCGGGGCCGGAGGGGCCGGAGGCGGCTCGGGACGCCAGTTGCAAACCCAGCAATTGATTCCTGAGTCAGTCACGGTCGATAAAACGCTCCTGATCGCGGACCCGCGCTCGAACAGTATCATCGTGTCTGGTCCGCCAGAGCATCTCAGCTTCATCACGGAACTCATCGAGAAGATGGACGTTCGACCATTGCAGGTATACATCTCCGCCGTCCTGGCGCAGGTCACTCTTGGCGATAATATCCAGTTCGGTATCGATATCCTGCGCACGGTGGAAAACTTTGAAGTGGGAGGCGAGACCGTGAACGCTGCCGGCTTCTTCAGGAACGTGACTGGCGGGACGGGAATTATTGATCCTACCAGTCTGGGGACGGTCGCCGATTTCGGCACGGCGACGGCATCAGGCCTCAATACCTACGCTCAGATCGGCGACTATTTCACCGGTTACCTCAGGGCTCTCGAAGCTCGCAATGATTTCAAAGTCCTTGCCCGCCCATTCATCTACACAGCGAACAACGAGGTCGCCACAATATCGATCGGCGAACGGGTACCCGTCCCGACCAGCCAGCAGTCCAGCGTCGTTACGGGTGGCACCCAGTCCCTCAATACCAATATCGATTTCGAAGACGTACTGCTGGAACTTCAGGTCGCTCCTCTAATCAGTTCTGAAAACGAGGTGACCCTGACTATTGCCCAGGTGAATGACAACATCACTGGCAGTAGCAACATTAACGGTGACGAGATCCCTATCATTAGTACCCAAACGCTGGATACCACGGTAACGGTACCCAACGGCGGGGTCGTAGTGATCGGCGGATTGATCTCAAAGTCTGAATCAAAAACAAACTCCGGCCTGCCGTTCATCACCAAGTTACCAATCCTGAAAACCTTGCTTGGGAATTCGACAAAAGACTTCAGCCGCAGCGAACTGCTGATCTTCGTCCAACCACGGATCATCACAACGACCTCCTCTCTGGTCGCTGCCCACACCGACCAGGTGCGCCGTTCTGTGATCGCCGACGAAGTCGAAGAATTCGCCCAACCCCCTTACGATACCGACAATTCGATCCTCCCTTCGCACGATGGCGATATTCAGTGGAAAGACGCAGGAAAAATCGACGCAAATCAGTCAGAAGGGGACGGCGCCGAACCAAAAAATATCGATGAGACCGACTCCAGGGCTAAAAAAACTAGAAAAAAGAGCCTCGGATCGTGGATTAAAGGCGTTTTCAATAGCAATTGAGCTCCGATACAGAATTTCTAAATGATTTATTAT
>JAQCER010000601.1 GCA_027618625.1 Verrucomicrobiota bacterium | reverse complement strand
CTGCGCGGGAGCCATCACCACGGAATATCCGGCTCTGGCGGCCGCAATTCCCTTGTCAGGGCTCTGCCAGGCAGTGACAATCGCCGATCGATCTACCTTATTTCCGTGCGTGATCTCGTTCCATCCGATCATCGTTTTGCCCTGTTCCGCCACCAGTTTCCTGACGCGTTCCATGAAGTAGCCTTGCAATGCGTCCACGTTTTCGAGGTCTTCGGCTGCAATGCGCTGTGCGCAAAGCGGGCACTGTTCCCATGGCCCTTCTGGCCTCTCGTCGCCACCCATGTGGATGTAGGGAGAGGGGAACAGTGCTGCCACTTCTCGGATGATCGCAGCAAGAAACGCGAATGTATCCTCACGTCCCGAACAGAGGAGGTTCTCAGCGACATTCTGCACGCTCTTGAAAGCAGAGATTTCGCCTTCACAAAGCAACTCGGGAAAGCAAACGGTGACCGGTTTGCAGTGCCCGGGCACATCGATCTCGGGGACGATCATGACGTTTCGAGCCGATGCATAGTTGATGATGTCACTTATTTCGCTTTTTGAGTAATAACCTCCGTAGCGAGCGTCTCCCGAATCATAACTGGGAGGCAGAGCCTCATCCTTTCCTCTCCATGCAGTGCGCTCCGTGAGGTCAGGAAAGGCATCTAACTCAATGCGCCAGCCGTCGTCGTCCGTAAGATGCCAGTGGAACACGTTGATCTTATGTTGAGCCAGTAAGTCAATGTAGTGACGCACGAATTGCCCATCGAAAAAGTGCCGGGAAACATCGAGGTGCATTCCACGCCAGGCGAATCTTGGAGCGTCTTCGATGTACAGGTGAGGAATCGCGCCGTTCTGATCCGTTGAGCACAGTTGTCGCAGTGTCTGAACTCCGTAAAAAAACCCGGCATCCGTTGATGCTCTGATCGTGATCCCATCGTCAGCTACATCGAGATGATACCCTTCCGGGCCGAGCCGGGACGCTTCGATGGGGATCAAGCGGACAGTGGCAGGTAAAGGTGATTCCGCATCCGCCACTTGCCAGGATCGGCCAGTGTCTTTCGACAGTTGTTCGCAGGCGAGTTCAGATACCGGTGCCGGGCCCGTGATCGAAGGCGAATCCGGGAGTTCGAAGCTGGCGTTGTCCCTGATTTCGACAATTGCGGGCAGGGGAATGATGGAGATCTCGGGCGTGGTAGTCATGGTCGACCACTTTGCCTGAGTCAGGACTGCACTGCAATCCCCAGGGCGGGCTCCGCGATCTTCTTTACAAAGTTCTCCACCAGCTTGAGGCCAGCTTCCTGGCTCTTCTCTGGGTGAAACTGGGTAGCCGCGATGTTCCCAAAGCGTACAGCCGATGCAAAACGCAAGCCATACTCGGTCCATGAACCCACCACACCCGGATCCTCAGGTTGCGGATAGTAAGAGTGCACAAAGTAGAAGTGAGGCTCTGGCGGAAGGCCGTCCCACAGCGGGTCTTCAGCATTCACCGGTTGGGCGATATTCCAGCCCATGTGCGGAATCTTCAGCGATCCATCATCGACGAAGCGCGCGACTTTGCCCGAGAGGGCCGCCAGGCCGGGCGTGTTCGGGCATTCTTCGCTCGATTCGAACAGCACCTGATACCCGAGGCAGATGCCGAGAAACGGACGGTTCGCCTGCACCCACGCGCGCACGGGGTCGATCAATTGTTGACGCTTCAGGTGGTGAACACAGTCGCCAAATGCTCCCACACCAGGGAAAATGAGAGCATCGACAGACTCCAGATCTCCCGGAGCTGCCACGAGCTTGTTTTCAATGCCGAGCAGCTTCAGCGCATTGCATACGCTGTGAAGGTTGCCCGCTCCGTAGTCGATGACGCCTGTGATCATGCTGCCGAACGTGTCGCACGACTGGGAAGCTGTCAATTGACGCGATTTACCAGGTGAGGCGGTAAGCTAAGATAGCCGACGCCCGGTTCATTTGGATCAGGCCGATCCCAAAGGCGCACTGAATGAACTCAGCGAAATGCAGGAAGGTTGCAAAGATGGACCGCGTTCGATCGGCGACGTTGGCTCGTTGGCTTTGTCACCATAGGGCGAATACGCAGAAGCTCCGGAGAAGAATTCCTGCTCTGTAAGAAGAAGGAGTTTTATCGCAAGGCGGCTTTGGGAAAATAGCGAGAGTTTTCGGTTTGCAGCGGCTCGATTCCGCCCAACTTTACGGGCGATGCGCAGAATCCTCGTTACCTCAGCACTTCCTTACATCAATGGTCACATTCACCTGGGTTATCTGGTGGAGGCGATCCAGACGGACATCTGGGTTCGGTTCCAAAAGCTGCGCGGACACGATGTTCGCTACTTTTGTGCCGACGACACCCATGGCACGGCGACGATGCTGCGGGCAAAGAGTGAGGGACGGACGGAAGCCGAGCTGATCGCTGCGGTCAGCGCTGAGCACCAGCAGGATCTCGCTGGCTTCGGGATCAGCTTTAATCACTTTGGCAACACAAATAGCGAGGCTACGCGAGAGATCTGTCATGAAATCTGGAAAGCCCTACGCGCTGCTGAAATGATCGTGGAGAAGGATGTCGAGCAATTGTTCGACACCCAGGAGGGGATCTTCCTGGCAGACCGCTTCGTGCGTGGCACCTGCCCGAACTGCAAGACGCCAGATCAACCGGGGGACAATTGTTCCAAGTGCGACGCCACCTACACGCCCGCCGATCTCATCGATCCCGTCAGTGTCGTCTCGGGAACGCGTCCTGAAGTTCGCAATGCAGTGCACCTTTTGGTAAACGTCGAAAAGCTGCATGCCTTTCTCGATGAGTGGACGCAATCGGGCTCGCTGCCGAGCGAGAGTGCGAACTATTTGAAGAATTTTTTCCTGACAGAGCCACTAAGGGATTGGGACGTCTCCCGCCCGGCACCCTACTTTGGCTTCGAGATTCCTGATAGCCCTGGGAACTACTGGTACGTCTGGTTTGATGCGCCGATCGGATACATCGGGTCGACCAACGAGTGGTGCGCAGCCAATGGTCAATCGCTTGACGACTGGTGGAAGAACGACAGCGCCGAGATCCATCACTTCATTGGGAAGGACATCCAGTACTTCCACACCTTGTTCTGGCCAGTGATGCTGAAGACTGCGGGCTACACCCTCCCGACGAAAGTTCGCATTCATGGATTCCTGACTGTGGATGGCAAAAAGATGTCGAAGAGTGATGGCACTTACATCAAGGCTTCCACGTATCTCAATCACCTCGACCCCGCAGCGCTGCGCTACTTCTACGCCAGCAGGCTCTCCAGCAAGGTCGAAGACATCGACCTGAATCTGGAAGAATTCGCGACCAAGGTGAATACCGACCTTGTAGGCAAGGTGGTGAATATCGCCAGCCGCACCGCAAAGTTCATTTCCGATGTCGGCCTGTCCACAGAGTATCCGGACGATGGCGGATTCTTTGCGGACGCAGCTGCGCAAGGCGACGCGATCGCTGAAGCCTACGAGAACACAGACTACAGCCGTGCGATGCGGATGATCATCGATATTGCCGACCGGGTGAATCCTTATGTAGAATCGAATGCGCCCTGGGAACTGCGCAAGGATCCTGCGAACGCGCAGAAGTTGCAGGATGTCTGCA
>JAQCER010000600.1 GCA_027618625.1 Verrucomicrobiota bacterium | reverse complement strand
CACGATGCGCTCGAAGGGCTATGCCTTTGTGCAGATGCTTTCAATCGAGGAAGCCCGTCGCGCAGTGGATGTGCTTCATGAAAAAGATTTCATGGGGCGTCCGCTGGTGGTGAGTGGGGCAAAAGCAGAGCGTCCAGAAGATCGGGACAATCAAGACGAGGATCAGTAACCGTCCGTTGCTACGCGGCGCCGCTCAGCTCAAAAATTCAGCCTGCCGACCAATCTGGTCGGCAGGTTTGTTTTGTGCGGTGGACTATATTGGATTCGTGTCCCGTTGGTCCGTCTCCAAGTCTCCAAGGGCTGCCACTTGACCGCAGCGCGGCGGTAGGGCATCGTTATCACCTGATTCGTTTCCAATTTGCTGCTCCCCTTGAAAGCTCTCGTCTTCCCACCGCAAGCTAATGGTCAGTCCGGGGCGGTCTTGGCCTTCTCTCTGCGGTGGCTTTCGGCGGTGACAATGGTGGCGATTGCACTAACGATTGCGGACGTATGCTGGGCGGAGCAGGATTCTGAGGAACAGGCAGGAACGGAGAAGAAAGAGAAAGAAGAGAAGAAAGAAGAGAAAGAAGAGAAAGAAGAGAAAGAAGAGGAGACAGTAACATCGGCCAGTTCGGCTGGGTCCGTCATTACTCTGGTTTCCCGCGAGGAGATCGCAGAAGCGGAAGTGCCGTCCCCCTTTGCCCTTCCATCCCCTGTGGATTGGTTCCGGGTTTTCGAAAAATTGGGGAGTCCGAGGTGGCGCCAGTTCTATCGGGAAAGCGAATCGTTGACGATTACCAACCGTCACAAAGCTGCAATCGGTCTCGGAGTGGCACTGACCGATGCCTACATCGCCGCAGAGTCACGGGGCAGTCAGGAAGTGCGCAATGTGCTGGCGGACCTTAGGTCGTTGGAGAAGACGTTGGGGATCAGCGAACGCCTGCAGCAACGGAACACCCGTCTCGGCGAGTTGGCAGATGCAGAGCAATGGCAGGCGCTCAGGGTGGAGCTTGAAGCAACCATGACCGAGCAAAAGAATGCTCTTCGCGAGCAGCGCGACGGGCCCTTGGCTGATCTGATATCCTTTGGACGACAGCGACGCGGAGTTGCTGTCAATTGTGAAATTGTCAGGGAACTGGAGCTTGAGGATCGCCTCTGCATCGGTGACATCACGTTGATCTTTGGAATGATCAAGCGTGTCGAATTGCTGCCTGAAGACAGTCTAAAAGAGCGGGCCGTGAGGGATCTTCGCCGCTGCTTGAAGGCGGTGCGGGACTGCTGGGACGTGGAGCCTCCCGATACAGCCGTGGATAGAATCGCCGTGACTCAACGGGCAGTTCATGAATTCCTTGCAAGCCTTTTGGTAAACGAATGAAGTTTAAAGTGCGCCATCCATTTTCTTGTGGGCTCTTGGTCGGCGCGCTGCTTTTCAGTGGCGGTCGCCAGGGTGGTTTGCCTGCCCAGGAATCGGCCGCGACCACGGATGCTGTTCACCGTGTGGAGACCGGTCTGCGAGCGCTGGTGAGCGAGGGCTGTTCGAGGCGTGAACCTGTTTGGGTAGGGGAGGTGGTTCCTGGCAAGCGGGTGTTGCTGCCGCTGTTCTTATTTAAGGAGAATCAATACGTCTTCGTCATTGCTGCCGACGACACACAGGTGGCTGAGGCTGCGCTGGATATCGAAATGTTGGATCTCGTAGGGGTTCCGATCGCTTGCCACACTGGAGCAGGAGAAGGTCGCATTGCTTTGGCAGCTCGACCGGCACTAACCGGTTCTGGCTATCTTTCGCTGCTGCTGCCCCAGGGCAGTAAGTCTCTTAAAGTCGCGGTCGGATGCGCGTTCAAGTAGGCGATTGGTTGCTCTGCAAGGTCATGATTCCGGTGCAGAAGTTGCACGGACGGGATCCGATTCCGCACCGTAATCGATCCCGCTGATTCCGAAGCCAAACAGCCTCAGGAACTCGGATTGGTATCCGGCGAAGTCGGAGATCTCGCCGAGATTCTCAGTCGTTACCGCTTCCCAAAGTTTTGCAACCGCAGCCTGGACGTCCTCCTGCATTTCCCAATCATCAATACGAATGCGTCCCTTTTCGTCAACTGCAATAGCGGAACAACCCAGTCGGTCAGCGAAAAGCCGGTGAATCTGCTCGACGCATCCCTCGTGATTTCCACGCTCTTTCATTTCCTTATAGAGCAGCGAGATGTAGAGAGGCACCACTGGAATGGCCGAGCTTGCCTGAGTAACCAACGCCTTGTTGACGGAAACCCAGGCCGTTCCGGAACCAAATTTTTCGTTCAATCGAACGGCGCTCTGTTCGAGGTGTTCCTTGGCTCGACCGATGGTGCCATTCGTGTAGACTGGGAAGGTAAGTTCAGGGCCAATGTAAGAGTAAGCGATGGTGCGCGCGCCATCCGCGAGAACTCCGGCATCTGCGAGCGCATTGATCCAAAGTTCCCAGTCCTCGCCGCCCATGACCTTCGTCGTGTGAGCGATTTCTTCGTCAGTGGCGGGTTCGATCGTCACCAGTTCCACCTCTGCTTTGTCAGTGTTGACTGTCTTTTGAGTGAAAGTGGTGCCAATAGGTTTAAGACAGGACTTGTAGGTTTCCCCGTCCGTTGGGTCGGTGCGCCGGGGGGACGCAAGGCTGTAGATGACCATGTCTACTTGTCCCAAATCCTCTTTAATCGCGTCGATCACCTGCACTTTCATTTCGTTGGAGAACGCATCACCGTTGAAGCTCCGCGCATACAGGCCTTTCTTTTGGGCTTCGGCTTCAAAGGCGGCCGTATTGTACCACCCGGCGCTCCCCGTTTTCCGCTCAGTGCCCGGCTTTTCAAAGAACACACCGATCGTTCTTGCGCCGCCTCCAAAGGCGGGAACGATTCGGGAAGCCAGGCCGTAGCCAGTAGAGCTGCCAATCACGAGCACGTTTTTCGGTGCGTTTTTAAGCGGTGGGCGCGACCTCACGTAGGAAATCTGGTCCTGCACATTGGCTGCGCAGCCATCTGGGTGCGCTGTGGTGCAGATAAAGCCGCGAATCTTCGGTTGGATGATCATGGCGGGACTCTGGAATGTGATTGTCCCGATTACAAGTGCAGAACCTGAAAGGGAACATGTCCCGCAGGCGGTGTTTCTGGAAGAATTCGAAAGTGCAAGCCCGGCTTGACGTTTGCTGCCTCGAGCCCCCATGCTCCTGATGAATCCCTGAAACCACCGCCCTCTGAAACATCCCGATTTGCCATGAGAAGCCATCACCAATTCCGTGTCCTTTCACTTGTCCTTGCCACGCTGGCTGTCTTGCCTCTGGAAAGTGACGCTCAGGACAGCTCACCCGCAAAACCACTTGTGGTGATGGTTGCCGGGAAAAAGAGCCATGGTTACGGGGCTCACGAGTTCAAGGCTGGCTGCCTGCTGATGCAGAGGGCGCTGCGGGAAAAAATGCCTGCACTGGAAACGAAAGTCTATCTCGATGGCTGGCCTGAAGCCCCGGATGCTTTTGCGGGTGCCAGTGCGATCGTTCTTT
Source organism: Verrucomicrobiota bacterium (assembly GCA_027618625.1). Lineage (GTDB taxonomy): Bacteria > Verrucomicrobiota > Verrucomicrobiia > Verrucomicrobiales > DEV007 > JAGROY01. The sequence goes on along the minus strand of JAQCER010000600.1, from coordinate 101 downwards.
TCATGGATGGTGGTGGCGGGCACCCAGTGCGCGATCATTTGGATCAGCTGGCGCCGCTGATGGATGCAGGTGTGGGATTGATGTGCATGCACTATGCGGTC
>JAQCER010000599.1 GCA_027618625.1 Verrucomicrobiota bacterium | reverse complement strand
AAGATTTGCTAAGAAGTGTTCGTAATACGAGCCAGCAATATACAATGAAGGCTTCACAATTGGAATTGAATCAAAACGAAACGCCTGTTGGTCAACGGAACAAACCCGTTTTCCATGTGGCAAATGTGGCGAATGAGGCAAATGCGGCGGTGCCGGAGCAGCTCTTGATCGCTCTTACCGGAACCAATGACCGCATCCAGCAACTGGAGGATACGATCGCAAGCCTGAAAGCAGAACTGCGTCGGGCGAAGGCTCCGAAACGCTCGAAAATCGACTTGCGCTGGCTTGCGATGGCGTAAGCTTGCTCACGAAGCCGACGGGGACGCCGCAGGGAAAAAGCGTTCGACCACCCGTTCGGCAGCGTTAGCACCGAGGCGCATGGCGCCGTGCATGTTGGGATAACAGAATCCGCCGTTGCGTCCGGTAGTTTGCAGGTTGCCCACGCCGTCGACAAATGCGGCAATCTTGTCGAAGTGCTCCTCGAATCCTTTGCGATAGAGCGGATAGCCGTTCCGTGACCGCATGACGTGCCATTCGACGATTTCGTCCCCCTTGCAGACATTCTCGGCTTCGAGATCGCGGACGATCGCGGCCTTCACTGCATCAGTGACTTCCCATTTCGGATCGCCTGGATTGCAGGTGGTCTCGACGATGAGCGTGGTGTGATCCGCTGGCGTGACCTTCATGCCGGCATTTTTGGGTTCCCCGATGCGATGGAAGAAGCGCTCGCGATAATAGACGTACAAGGCGTCGAGGCATTTCTGCTTTTTCACCAGCAAGCCATGGATCGTGATCGCATGGTAATTCAAGTGCCCGGCCGCCTCTACGAGGTCCGCAGGGACTGCTGGCGTCAGCCTTTCCACCAGCATTGGCAGCGGCATCGTTGACACACAATAGTCGCAATCGAGGCGTTCTTCCTTGCCTTCTGTGTTGCGAAATTTGACTGAGTTGACGAAACCTCCACGCATCTCAACGGCGGTGACTTCACAGCCGAGACGAAGTTTAGCGCCCTTTTCGACAACGAATTCGGACAACTTCCGCGGCAGGGTTTCGGCACCCGTCGCTGAGTAATGCAGTGTTTCATCACGCAGGGCGCTGTCGACCGCATGGCTTTGCTTGGCGGATATTCCGAGGCGCCCAAGTGATTTCTTCAGCACATCGACGGCTGACAGCCGTGGCATCTTGGTGGTGACAAATTTCGCCGCGATGTCCCGGTTCGGCATCCCCCAATAGCGTTCCGTGAACTCACGAAAGAAGAACTCGTACAGCGGATTCCCGTAAAGTTGAATCAACGCCTCTTCTGCGTCTCTGGGCTCTTCCGGGAAAATCTTGTAGTAGGCCTGTGACCAGAACAGACCCATCACGCAACTGGCCAGTGTGAAAGGTGGTATGCCCTGCACCATATCCGTGAACTGCAATGGGTAACGGTAAAACGAACCCGCCCAGCGAATCTTCGCATCGAGCGGAACCGGAATGCGGTCGTCGCCCATGATCACTTTCATATCCTCGAAAATTTCCCGATCGTGTTCGTGCAACATGTGCACTCCCATGTCGTAGAAATTTTCTCCGAATCGGTGCCCGGCAGCCAACCCACCAGGCATCGGATCTCGCTCGATAATCGTGACTTTGATTCCCCGCTCGACAAGCATCCTCGCGGCGTAAAGTCCGCAGACGCCGGCACCGAGAATCACAACGTTGGGTTTTCCTGCGCTCCCTATTCTCATGAGGCAGTCTTGCCAGTACGTGCCTGGCGGGCCAAAAGGCGCTGCAGTTCCGAATCTGGAATCTCAACGTCTGCTGCAACCAGAGATTGATCCTTCTTAACGTCGCGCAGCAACACCGGCGGCTCGGCACCTTCTGATTCGAGTTCTGACATCGTCACGGCATTTCTTGCGCTGGCGGAGGCAACGGTCTCGACCAGTCTATAGAGGTAGTCGCCACCGATGGCATGCTCAATGCGCGTCCCTGAGGGGAGATCTGTTTTCGCGTAGGCGTAGACGTCGTTCTTTTTCGACGCTGGCGGCGCAAGCAATGCGCGATTGAACAGGCAGGCTTCACCGATCGCCCACGGCGTTTCCAGATGGCACAAGTGATACGGGCGGTAGAACAAATAATAGGGAGGCTGCCCCAACTTGTAGTATTCGAGGTAAGGGATCTGGTGCGGATTGTCGCAATGACCAACCACGTAAACACCTCCACCAGGTTCCGCGCCAAGGATGTAGTCGATCCTGCCTTCGCCACCATAGGCATCGAAATCGAACAACGACAAGACCTCGTGGACGTCTTTGCACGCCGGACCTTCCATGCCGACAACGAATGGTGAAAGATCGAGCGCATTCGCGATGACAGCCATCTCGATATTCAGCTTGGTGCCATCGGTGTAGGCACAGCACTGGATCGGGCTGAGGTTGCGTTTTGCAGCTTCTCCGACCAGTCCAGCGGCTGTCTGGTAACGATCGAGGAATCCCTTGATGTTTCCTGCCTGCACAATTCGGAATCCCCAGAGTTCGATCTCCGTGATCATGCGCGCCAGCACGCCGTGCTGATCTCCAGCATCACTGGTCACCACGACACCGTTGAGTGCCGCCTCATGCGCCAGCAGCTGACCCAGAGCCAAGTCCACTTCCGCATTCATGAGCACGACGTGCGCCTTTCGTGAAACTGCGGCGAGGCAGTATTTAGCGGCGGCGGCGATCGAGTTGGTGCATTCTACCAGGACGTCAAGTTGGAGCGCATTATCGGTTTCCAGGAGGCCTGCGGCATCATTGGTTGTGAGGCATTCTCCTGCGGCGCATGGCGGTAGCTTTGTCACGTCACTCACAGGAATGCCACGAGTCGATGCGGACGTCAAAGTCCGCGCAATCGCCTCATCAGAGAGGTCAGCGATAAACGCCAACTCCATTCCTGGAGTTTGCGCAACCTGAAGAGCGACTCCCCTACCCATGGCGCCACAACCAACAACGCCGACTTTGAGTCGGCGCTGGTCACTTTCTAATGCTCGAAGGTGTTTTAGCATTGTGTTTTAGCTGTGGCCACCGAATAGCGGCTCCCGCTCCAAATGGCAAGATCTGTCTCAAAATGTACCACTTTGTAAGACCTGTTGCCTCCTAGAAAACCAGCGCCTACGCTCTGAATAAGCTCAAAATACCACTACTTCTTATGAATATTGCCACCGTTCTAGCCCTTACGTTTACGATTGCGGGAATGTTAGCCGTTTTAACTTCCATCTGGCTCATGATCGCGAGTCTATTCCCCCGTTTCATCCGTCAGGCGCAGTCCCACTGTGCAAAGCCGGGCAAATCCCTGCTCATCGGCCTGGCTGTCGGACTCGTGCCGTTCATTATCGGCTTTCTGTTAAGCCAGCCGGTTCCAGGTCGGGTGCTCGGCTGGCCGATCATGTTCGTCGTCCTCTCCGGGACACTGGCAGGTACCGCTGCCCTTGCAACCCGAATCGGCAATGGTATGCCATCCCAGTGTGACCGCACCGACCCATGGCGGCGATCACTTCGCGGTGGCATCGTTCTGTCGCTTTCGTTTTTGTTGCCCTTCATCGGCTGGTTCATCTGGATGCCGCTGGCGCTCGTCTCCGGTGCCGGGGGGG
>JAQCER010000598.1 GCA_027618625.1 Verrucomicrobiota bacterium | reverse complement strand
CAATGTGGCGACAGCGTCATTCACCGTGACGGTGCTCAAATTCGCCGGTGCTGCCGGGTTCCGGGACTGGTTGATCGCCGAGGGCGATGACCCGACCACCGACCCCGATGCCGACCTGAACCGTGACGGCTTCTCCAACATCTACCACTACCTGTTCGACATCCCGCCTGCGTCCCTGATCCAGAGCGACCCGAGGGGGCTTGTGCCGTCGGTCGACCCGGGCCTGCTGCCGAACCGTGCTGCATTCGTCGTCAAGGTGCCTGCCGTGCTGCCGCAGGGCGTCGCTGTGGTGCTGGAGGGCACCGAGGACGGCGTCACCTGGGAAACCCTCGCCAGGCGCGCCGCCGGCGAACAGAGCTGGCAGTTCAGCCTGCCGGTGCTGTTGGAAATCTCGCCGCCTGTTGAGGGATTGGAGACCGTGGCCGTGGGACTGGGGAAGACCTACCGGCAGGCTCCAGTGGGGTTGTTCCGATTGCGGGTGGTGCTGGATGGGAAGTCGGAATCGCCAGTTCGCCAGCGTAGGGGCCTTTGGTGATCGTTGGAGCGTTGCCTCTGCGGAGCTTATCGAGTTCAGCATCGTCGAGGCATCCTAAACGCTCCAGAATGGTCAGATTGCGAAGCAAGGCCGATGCCGTTTCGTGCGCCCGTAGCGTCCCGTGTGAGCCGTTTTGAATTTGCGCCTCCGTGATAGCTTCAGTCGGATCTGGCGTCTTGCTGAGCCAGTTAGCACGCCTTACGGAGTCGTGGAGTCGCCGCTCGTTTACCGGTAGATTCTCGACAGCAGCATTCTCGAACCCGACCGATGCTGGCGCAATCTGGGAACCAGTGACCGCGTTGTCGGCCAGCTTTTCCGTCGTGACAGAACCGCCTGCAAGCTTCCCGGCTACGACCGAATCATCAGCGAGCTTCCCAGCAGTGACCGCCCCGTCGGCCAGTTTGTCCGCCGTCACTGCTCCATCGACCACCGTCTGCGCTTGGGCCGCCATCATCGCATATCCAACCCTTCCACTGGGGCGCCGGAAGGGTTTCAAAACGGTTCCAAAACGCTGGGGTTTGGAACGGTTTCGGAACGGTTCTGGTGGGGACAGGATGTATACCCAATCCTATCCACGAAGTGGATAGGGCATTGTGTCCCCTAGCAAATCAAAATCCTAACTCCCCCGGAATCCGAGTGCAATTGGCCCGAACGCTAGGGAATCCGCGCCCACCGCGCCTAGCTGTCCGGCATTGCACCGTCGTCAAATCGCACCCAGTGCCATTCACTCCGCACCCTTCGTCTTGTCAGTCGACTCAGCTGTCCTGCCTGTCGTGCAAATCGTGACCGTAGCCATCCGACACGGGAAACGGAAACCCAAGAATTGAAAGATCCTGTGTGATGTTTCCCATCAGATGACGAACTACCCGCCGATGATCACCGCACAGTCGATCACCGGTGGGGCGACCTACCTGACAAAACACCTCCGCGCCAACGACTACTACGCGGAAGGTGAGAAGGTTGACGGCGAATGGATCGGCCAGGGCGCGAAAACACTGGGACTGGATGGAACGGTCCAGGCTGAGCATTTCGAGGCGCTGCGCAACAACCTCCACCCGTTCACCGGCGAGCGTCTCACCGCTCGCATGCGCGAATCGTCCAAGACGATCAATCCCCGTACCGGCAAGCTTGAACAACGCCGCGCCATCCGCTTGCACGATATCACGTTCTCGGCCCCCAAAGCTGCGAGCATAGCAGCGATCGTTGGTGGCGATGAACGCATCGTCAATGCGTGGCAGCAATCGGTGCGGCTGGCCGTCGCCGAGTTCGAGAATCGCAATCACTTTTTCGGCGCCGCAGCCGAGGCCATGCGGCAGATTCTGGTGGAACACGCGCGCCGCAAGCAGTGCCTGAAGCGGGGCGGAGGTCAGGAGGACGTCGCAATGGACATGGCGGAAATCGCCGCGCCCGGAGAGGGAGAGGAAGTGCTGGCGGTGCACGAGGCCCTCGACCTTCTGGCCGCGCACGACGCCCGCAAGGCCCAGCTCGTCAAGCTCCGCTACTTCGTCGGGCTTTCCTTCGAGGAATGCGCTGCCGTGCTGAGCATCTCCGTCATCACCGCCAAGCGTGACTGGCGCTATGCCCGCGCCTGGCTGCACCACGCCATCGACACGCCGAAATGCCGGTGCCTGGTTGGCTTGAGCGCTTGCAGGAGACTGAATTCGCTTCCCGATCCTCGTGGGAAGCGATCACTGAGCGCGTCAGATGACTATCTGCCCTTGCTGTACCACCGTTCGTCCATCCACGACAAAATCGCTCTGCGGGATGACGAAATCCACATTGAGCGACGACTCGTTCTGCCCGCCCATGTAGCGATTCTCCCCCAGGGCGATCAGCAAGTTGCCGTGGATGTGTTCATCGACCAGCGTCCAGCCGATTGGCTCATGCAGGTAGGGGTTGAGGCCGATCCCGATGTGGCTCACCCGGCGCGGCTCTCCGCTGTGCCCATCAAAGAGCGCGTTGAGCTCCTCGTTCCTACTGGCGGCCTCTATCGCAGCGATCCTGCCCCGCTCAAAATGGAACGTTACATCCTTGGCGTCACCGGCTATGGGCAGCCATAGAGTACCGTCAGCCTCTGCTTCGACCACGGTTGTATAGATGGCTCCTGCTGGTAGATTGCCCACAAACGCGCCGTGCACCCAATCCTCATCGTCGATCAGCCCGTCATCCACGTGCCAGATGCGGTCGCCGCGCTGAAGGGTCAACAGGTGACCATTGCCGCTACGGATCGTGAAGGTCTGCCCTTCTACCGCGCTCAGCACCGGGGCGATCTCCTTGCGTAACTCCGCAACCGTGGCGGCCAGCGCGGGCAGCAAATGCGCTTCCAGCGCTGCCAGTGTCCAGCCCATTTGCTCTGCGCCTTCGGCAGTGGGGATGGCCATAACCAGAAACGGCAGCCGCCGCGCTTCCTCGCGCGCGGTCAGGCGGTGAGTGCCCTGTAGCCACGTTTGCACGCGCTCGGCAGGAATGTTTTCAAAATTCGGGGGCGCACCGCCGAGTGTGACGATGCGGTCGTACTGTTCCATCCACGCCAGGCGATGTTTATCCCAGTGCGCCAGATACTCCAGTGGGGCTTCTTTCAACATCCGTAGCAGGTATTGTGCGGAGGTGATCTCGACTGCGGGCGTTGCGCCGGTTGCTTCTATCGCCAGCATTACCGCCTGCCACACCTCCACCCGGCCCGTGCGCTCGCGCACCTGGATCAATTCGCCGGGTTGAACATTCAGGGCCTCCACCGCGCGTTGCGCAACTTGCGCCCAAAGTTTAGCGTTTGACATATTCCTCCTTCATCGAGTGTGGTTCTGTTGATTGTCCAATTTACATGACCGTAGGAAGCACATTAAGTGCCTGACACTTTACGATACTGTATGGCAGGGATGATGAGATCATCCTGAATGTCTACGGGTTCTTCGGGGGGAAGCCGGGTGGGAAGGTTGTGGTGAGGTATGTGCCGTGACGATGCCCCCAGAACTTTTTCGTGAATAATTCAGGCTAATCAAATTATCTTTCAAAATACGCGATTGAGGAGCAATGTCCCCTCTCAACCCCTGCTAAACGAAACATGAAAA
>JAQCER010000597.1 GCA_027618625.1 Verrucomicrobiota bacterium | reverse complement strand
ATCAAGGCGGATCCAGAGGTTGATACGGAACTGTTCGGTTCCTTTCTGGAAGACACCGCGCGCGTCTATGTTGATCAGGACAAAGCGATCGTGCACAAAGTCAGTGTCTGGGATATCGTGCGCTCACCGGATGGAGCCGAGAAGGAGCGCCGTCCAAAGAAGGTGGAACAACAGAATGTTTCGACGGAGACGCCGCTGAAGTGGACGGGCAAGCTTTTCAAGAAAGCGGATGTCTACAACAGGTTCGTCTTCTCGCAGAAAGTGCAGGTGCAACATGTGAATGGCCTCACCTTCGACTTTCTGTTTTCTATCGCACGTGAGCTTGAAGAAGCGGCGAGCATGATGCTGGTGGCAGGCGGACCTAAGGCAAACCAGCCACTCATCTTTCGCCGTGGTGGCGTCGCCTACCGCGGATTTCTTGAAGGTCGGACGGAGGGTGACAAGTATGCGCTGGTGCTTCATCTCTCTAATATGGAACTCAAGAAACCGACGGAGACTACCGACTGATACGAACAATTATGCTGGAAGACGCACGCATTGAGATGAAGCTTGGCGGCTATGGCATCGCGCCCGCTGCTGCCCTTGAGGATCCGGCTCTGCTGAGCAAGGTGCAGAGCTTCCGCCGACAGCGGGGCGCAGGAATGATCGCGCTGGATCGTGACACGGCCAAGCTCAAGCTCCCTGCCTCCGACTACCATATCAGCCGCAAAGTGGATGGTGAGTTCTCGGTGATCGTCTGGGATGGTCGGCGGGCGATCGCATTGAACCCCGGCGGAACGGTGCGGGTCGGGCTGCCCGTGCTGGAGGAAGCTGCAACGCTGCTGCGGGCGGCAGGGGCAGGCAATGCGCTGATCGCCGCGGAACTCTATGTCGACCGCGAGGACGGAAAGCGAGCGAGAGTGCATGATGTGTCGCGCATCGCGCGAAAGCCAGATTCCGTCGCCGTGCTGGAGTCTCTGCGGTTGGCTGTGTTCGACATCATCGAATGGAATGGGGATGCGATCGACGGCGGATTTGAAAATACGTGGGCGACGATCACATCAGTTTTCGGCGCAGGGAAATCGATTGCCCCAGTAGATGCCGTTCGCGGCAAGGACGCAAAATCAGTGTTGGCCCAGTTTGAGAAATGGGTGGAAGAGGAGGGGAGCGAAGGATTGGTAGTGCGCAGCGATTCTGCCGGAATCTTCAAGGTGAAGCCGCGTCATACGCTCGATGTGGTAGTGATAGGGTTTGCAGAAGGGGTGGATGATCGCGCGGGCATGTTGCACGATCTCCTGCTGGCGATGATGAGGGCCGATGGGTCTTTCCAGTTGCTGGGACGCGTTGGAGGCGGGTTTTCCGACCAGCAGAGAAAGGACTTTCTCTCCGACTTGGAGGACATGGTCGTCGAGAGTGAATATGCTGAGGTCAATTCCGACCGGGTCGCCTACCGCATGGTCGCGCCGCGTTGGATTGCCGAGATTTCGTGCCTTGATCTGGTGGCAGAGACTACCCGAGGTGCCACAATTGATCGGATGGTGCTGAACTGGAATCACGAGGCGCAGAGTTGGGAAACGGTGAGGCGGCTACCTCTGGTTAGTGTGATCTCACCCCAGTTCGTTCGGCTGCGTGAGGACAAGCAGGTCAATCCGCTCGACATTCGGATTCAGCAGCTGACGGACATCGTGCCGATCCCGATGGCGGATAAGACTGCCAAAGATCTGGCCTTACCAGGTAGTGAGATCCTGCGAAGAGAAGTCGTTACCAAGACTCTCAAGGGAAAGGAAATGGTGCGCAAACTCCTCATGTGGAAAACCAACAAGGAGACGGAATCGCCCGACTACCCGGCCTACGTGGTTCACCTGACCGACTTCAGTCCGAATCGAAAAGATCCACTGCAGCGCGAGATCAGGGTGAGCAACTCACGAGGCCAGATCAATGAACTCTGGGACGAATTGGCATCCAATTACTTTGTCGGAGGCTGGAAAACCCCCGAGGAGGCTCCATAACAATCGGCAGGGCCCAGCCTTAATCTTACTCCGCAGTAATGGCTGCCCGGGCGTCGGCTGTGTTCGATTTTTCCAGGAAGTAGTCGTAGCCGCCAGCGTAGGACTTGAGCTCTCCGTGGTTGATGTGGATGACTTTGGTGGCGATCTTCTTGATGAAGTGGACGTCGTGAGAGATAAAGATCAGGGTGCCCTCATACTTGCTCAGTGCAATGATCAGGGATTCCACACTGAGAATGTCTAAGTGGGTGGTTGGCTCGTCCATCAGCAGGATGTTTGGAGGATCGACGAGAAACTTCACGAGGTTGAGGCGGCTCTTTTCACCACCGCTCAACACTGAAGTCTTCTTGTAGATTTCTTCACGACGAAAAAGGAACGACCCGAGAATTCCCCGTGCTTCTTCTTCGCGCATGTCTACGGCGGCGTTCATCACTTCCTCGATGACAGTGCGGTTTGGGTCGAGCGAATCGGAGCGGTGCTGGCTGAAGTAGCCGATCTTGGCGTTGTGTCCCTTGTTATATGTGCCTTTCTGAAATTCCACCACTCCGGCGAGGATCTTGACCAAAGTAGATTTACCGGCTCCGTTGGGCCCGATCAGGACGAGCCGCTCTCCACGCTCGACATGAAGATCGATGCCCTCGTAGACCACTTTGTCCCCGTAGGCCATGTGAACGTCCTCCAGCGAAAGGGCGCGCTGACCGCCGCGCTCAGGCTGCGGAAACTGAAAGCGAAACGGCTTCTTCGGGCGTCGCGGCTTTTCGATGCGCTCCATCTTTGCCAGCTGCTTCTCGCGGCTTTGAACTTGCGATGCCTTCGACGACACCGACCTGAATTTGGTGCAGAACTCTTCGATCGCCGCGATTTCTTTCTGCTGATTCTTCCATGCGGCGTGTTGACGCTCGAAGGCCTCAACGCGCTGCACCAGATACTGGGAAAAATTCGCCCTGTACTTGATCAGTTTTGACTCGTCGATTTCGTAGACCGTTTCGACCAGTTCATCCATGAACTGTCGATCGTGAGAAATCATGAGAACGGCACCGGAGAAGGACTTGACATAGTCCTGGAACCAGAGCAGCGAAACAAGGTCCAGGTGGTTGGTCGGCTCGTCCAGCATCAAGAGATCGGGCTCCATCACGAGCAGACGCGCGAGGTGAGCGCGCATGATCCAACCACCACTCATCTCTTTTGCTTGTCGGTTGAAATCCTCTTCCTTATAGCCCAGGCCGCGCAGCATTTTCTTTGCTTTTGCTTCGATCTCCGGGTTGTTCAATGCGTCGTACTTGCCTTGTGCCTCGTAGTATTCCGCAATGTCCACTTTTCCCTCTTCTTCGAGCGCCCTTAACGTCGCCTCCAATTTTTCCAATTCGCCCGCCTGTCCGGTTGCGACCTCCAGGACTGTTTCATCCGCCACTGCTTCGCCCTCCTGAGGCAAGTAACCGATCATTGTCCACTCGTCCCTTTCGACGGCACCTTCGTCGGCATCTTCTTTTTTCAGAATGATGGAGAAAAGTGTGGTTTTTCCGGCGCCATTAGGGCCGACCAAGGCAACTCGCTCGCCGTAGTTTACCTGCATGGAGGCTTTTTCGAACAGTGTTCTGCCGCCAAAAGTTTTTCTGAGATCGCGAATTGTAAGCA
>JAQCER010000596.1 GCA_027618625.1 Verrucomicrobiota bacterium | reverse complement strand
AATTTCAAAGGGCCTCGCCAGTCGCATGGCCCAACTCCGAACCATTCTACTACGCTATGAAGACGAAACTCCCTGGTGATTTTGAGAGGCTCGCCCAGTCGACGATCGACGATGAGGCTACTGACGCCCAGCTTGAGGCGCTCGAGTCTGCGATCATGGACAGTTCTAATGGAGCTGACATCTTGCGTGATATGGCTGCCAGACAGGCGGCGGTAGGCGCGAAAGGCAAGATGCCTACGATGGTCAAAGTGGCTTTTTATAGCTCAATTGCGGCTGCGGTTGCCGTGGCAGCAGTGGTGACTTTGTTTGGTGCTGGTGCACTCTACTTCCATTTCCAGAAGGGTAGGCCCACAGCCGAACCATCTGGATCGCAGGTAGTCTCTGCACCTGCGGAAGCCGCTGGCATGAATCTCGATGATCCGTCAGTGGCTCTTAGTCCGCTGGCTGCTGAAACGGTGCCGGAGCCATCGACTTCACTTCTCCTGGTTTCTGGTCTGTCCCTGATTCTGCTCCGGCGTCACCGCTGAGTTGATTCCAATTCTAACATTAATTAAACGATGAACGAACCCTTGCCGCCAAGGCTGTTGCCGCGGATCGCGTACGCGCCGCTCCAAATTTTACTCTGGGCAGTCGTGCCCCTGTTGATTCTCCTCTGGGTGAACTACGGAAACTACGAGACAATCGTCGGCGACGTTGAGTCGGCCGATCGCTGGAACTGGATCTTCGGGCTTTGCGGGAATGCAGGGCTGGCAATCGGATACGGTATTCTCGCAGCAGTTCTATGGTTTCGCCGGTCTGAAGTGAGTGTTGCAGTGGCTATCGCGGGTTTCGTCCCGATCTTTGCTCTGATCCTCCATGCGGTCTGGGAACTTCCAGGAACGATTCCTTCTGCGGCAGAATGGATCCTAAGCCCTGAAACCGTCGTGATTCAAAACCTGACCGGAGTAATGCCAACGATCCTCTACTTTGGCGCTGTGATCTGTGGTGGCAGGGGGAGATCGGTCGCGATTGAGGTGGGGAAAGCGCTGCTGGGACTGGCGGCGGTGGGGGTGCTCATTGGTATTTGCGCTGCAGTCGCTGACTTTGGATTTGAAGTTGAAGTTGGTGCGATTACAACGATGACGCTCGCCATTCTCGTCTGCACATTCGCCGTGCTGCGCCTGCTGATCCTTGCTGGAAACGCGATGTTCCGCAGATCTCCGATGGCGCTCACCTTGATCGGTCTCTGGGTGGGTTTGTTGCTGCCAATGATTGGCCTCTGGGTGAATGCTTACGTGCCTTTCCCCTACGATTTTCAGGTTTCGTGGGTCTATGCTTTTACGGCAGTCAATGGCGTCCTGCTCTCGATCCCTCTGCCAGCGAATCCCGCAGGCCGTCGCCTGGTCTGGTTTGCGCAATGTGCGGGCTTGCCGTTCACTCTATATTTCTTCGTGGTTTTCATGCCATTCCTGCCGCTTTCCGTGCCGGGGCTGATAATCTGGGGTGGGGGACTGCTGGTTTTGGTGCCGGCGTGTGTCCTCTTGCTGCACGGTTTTCGGGTGGTTGATGGTTTCCGCAAACTCCGTTCCGAGGCAAACGGATTGCAACGCTGGGGACTCGCTTTCGCTGCCTTGGCAATCGCTCCGGGTGCAGTCTGGTGGAATGCAAAATCAGATAGGATCACTTTGCATCAGGCCCTCGATTTCGTTTATGTGGCCAGTCCGCACAAAAGTGCCAGGTTCGAAGCCGATACGGCTCCACTGCGCCGGACCTTGGCTCATGTGCAGGAATTTAAGGCAGGCAAAAAATTGCCGATCATCTCGGCATTCTACAATGATACGGTTTTCGATGGATTGACCCTGCCCGATACCAAGATCAAGCAATTATCCCAGACGTTTCTGGGGGAAGAGATCGAGATCAAGAGCGACGGGGGGAACCTTTGGGGGCGCGGTCGGGGATTCGCGAATCAGAATTTCCGGGTCCCCGATCCGCCGCACACCGATGTTTCACTGCTGCCTGTCAACACCAGGTATCATGCGGAGGGCGATCGGTTTGTGCGCACGACCGCCATGCTCAGAATGAAGAATCAGCGATCGGAGCAGGGAGAGTTTGCCGGGACACTAACATTGCCAAAAAACGCTGCTGTCTCCGGATTCTGGCTGCACATAGGGAACGAGCGCGTGCCGGGGCGCATGACCGAGAAGAAGGCGTCGATGTGGGTGTATCAGATGATTCGCGACGTCACTCGGCGAGATCCTGGAATCCTTCGTTACACGGCTCCGGATCAATTGGAACTGCGCGTATTTCCGCTGGCTGGGCATGAAATTCGCACGGTCGAAATTGAGTTTCTTGCGTCGGCGACGATTGAACAACAGGTGATAATCAATGGGCAACGAATTGCGTTGAACGATGGCTCCCAGCCCTCGGACGCAGGGATCTGTTTTGCAACGTCACCCACCGGAGCGTCTCTGGCTATTGCTTCCCGATCATCGTCAGAGCCGCTTCCCACTACCAGACGGGAACCCTACTTGCATTTTATCATCGACTGGTGCGCGAAATCCGCGGCGACACCAGAGGTGATCGAATCTGCAATCGAAAGTGCTCGGGTACTGCTGCCCGAAGCAAAGCTTGGCACTGCCTCGCTGGTCAATTTCGAGATGGCTTCTGTTGGCGATCAAGCGATCCCGCTGGATCGACTGGCCGAAGCTGTCGACACTGCAATGGATCAGTTGCCCAAACGTGGCGGCTTTACTCCAGGTCGGGCAATGCACGGCATCCTGGTGAATCGCGCGAAGCAATTCCAGTTTGCCCGGCCGGGTCAGCCGGAGTTCGACCAGTTTCCGGTATTCATGATCATTGGTGCCGAAAGCGCGCTCGATCTGCAAGGTGATGCAATGCCGTGGCTGGCGCAACTTTTGCCGGATGCCCCGGATTACTACAGGATCGACATTGCCGACAAAAACTGGCTGGCAACGGGCTTTGAAAAGGGCACGACGGCTGGTGGAGTTCTGCACCCCGTTCACATATTTCGCATTGGTGGACAGAATCTCATCTCGCGGGCGCACGTGCCTGCCATCGCTCATGCCCACGGCGGAGTCGATGTGAGTGCGGTTCCTTCCCTGGCTGTGTTCGACGGTGGCGCACGCCGGTTTGATACCGTTTCCACTGCGGTTCCGCTTGCTGAAGGCGAACCGTACGCGCAAGCGCTAAGCCTCTGGCGCCACCAGCAGTTGGCGCTCGCCGATCCATCTGCGGTGGGGGCGGACAGCCTTCGCGAGATCGTGTTGCAAAGTCGTGAGTCCGGAATTTTGACCAATGCCACAGCCTACATTGCAGTCGAATCGCACGCCCAGTGGAAGCTGCTGGAGGAAGCAGAAAAACAAAAGCTCAAAGCGGGAAATGCGTTCGAACTCAGCGAAGGGCCTGCAGTCTCCAGTGTTCCTGAGCCTTCGACTGGGCTGCTGATGCTGATCGCTGCGATGTGTCTGGCGTTGCAGCGTCGCAGGATTCGATCCTCATTGGATTTTAGACTTTAAGTATTTAGAATGGGGCCGCCCCTCCAGGGCTCTGGATTGCGACGGCAGATTACCCAGGGCGTTGCCCTGGGCTGGTATGATGGAGCCCGATGGGCTCGGGAAGTTCTGGC
>JAQCER010000595.1 GCA_027618625.1 Verrucomicrobiota bacterium | reverse complement strand
AAGACGACACGTGCGTGCAGCACCTGCCAACGAACGAGCAGGGCGAGCACGCGGATTTTGACGGCCCAGGAAACAACTACAGCATTGGTATCGAAATGTGCGAGCACCCCGGTAACAGTCGCGGAGCAACGATCGCTCGCACGGCCAAGCTCACGGCCTACCTCATGCGGCAGCACGGCATTCCGCTAAAAAACGTCGTCCCTCACTATCACTGGCCGCGTTACGGACAGAGCCCAGTGAACAAAAACTGCCCCATTTTCTTACTCGACAATGGCCGTCCAGGAAGAAAGTGGCAGGCGTTTCTCCAACAGGTGAACAGCTACTACCGACAGCTACTACCGACAGATGCGGTAGACCTGGTAGACCTCAGCACCGCTGTTGCCAGCTTGATCCCTGCGCGTTCATGGGGCACAATGCCAGGACACCCTCCTCTATCGAAATCGAATGGCCGAGACCGACCAACCTGAACTTCATTGCCCCTGGTGCCACACTGGTCTTGGGGTGACCACCATTCCTACGGACGGCAGTGCGCTGGAATGCCCTGGCTGCCGCGAGAAATTCTATGCGGACGAGGGCGACGATAACGACGGGGTTGGGCCAAATGAACGTGCCGCCGATGACTTGACATTGCCCGCTGATGCTGATGCCGATGCCATCGAATCGCTCGACTCCTACTTGGAACGCAAAGTCCGCGGCAAACTACCGGAGCCGAAAGAAAAGCCCCGGTTGGCACCAAAAAGTGGCGGGGAAGCAGCTGGCTGGTCAAAATGGGAACACGCGTCCCCCACTCCCCGAAAGCCAGAGTACACCAGAAAGGTTCGCAAAGCGGATGAGGCTGATCGATTGCCTAAACCGCTGATCGAAGACCTGGTAAACGAGCAGAGGCAGCCGCTTAAGTTCAGCGAATTCAGCCATACCAGTCTGCCACAGGAACGGGAGATCGACCGCGAGCAGCGACGGCGGCGGGATGTCCTTCAAAAGGGATGGGAAGCACTGTCCGATCCCGCCAAGCAAGACAAGGGCCCAACGCTTTCGCGGAAGGATTCGCTAAAATTCGATCGTAATCTGATCTCAACAAAAGAACGCGAGGTGCCTCCGGAAGAGGTGGAGATGAAGCGGCATCAGTTCGTGGCACCAAAGGACAGGCTGGGTTGGGATGAGAAGGATTCGAACGCGGACGATCTCGGCAACTTTTCGATCGAGCGATTCGAGCGCATTCAGCGAATAAAAACCATTATCGTCGGCAGCCTCGGCGCTTGTGCGATTCTTGCCGCGGCCATCGGGTTATTCGTCGGCATCTCGAAGCTACAGGACCCCGATGTCGTGGTTTCCGATAACGGGAACAGCCCAACGGTTTCCGCGCCTGCACTGAGCGACTTCTCTGTAAGAAACAACTATAGCACGATCATCACCAAGCTTCGTGAGTTCCTCGAAGCAGAAGATGTCGACGCAATGCTTAACACCGTGCGCAATCGCTCATCCGTCGACCAACTTGTCAGAGATTACTACGCCGCGCATCCCTATGAGCGCCTGTTACTGCGGGACGTGCCCTCGCCAGATTCTATACTCATCGTCGATGGATTTGTGGTCGTAGAGTGCGTAGTCGGTCAGGGCGAAAGACTCTTCGTCCCAATGGAGATTGCTGCCGGTCTGAAGATCGACTGGGAGGCAGTTGTGGGATATTCTGCAATGGGGTGGGAAGAATTTAAACAAACAAAACCCAAGTCCCCAACACTATTCCGCGTATGCATCTCTCCCACAAGCTACTACAACTACGGCTTCAAAGAGCAAGACTGCATATCCTTCCAGATCGCCGATCCGAAACTGGATCACGTCATTTACGGTTACATTCCGCGAAGGGGACCTCTAATTGACGAATTCGTTCAATTGTTTCCTGACATTGGGAACACTGCGAGCACCCCTTTGCGTGCGGTAGTGGAACTCAAGTATCGTGATCAAGAATTCGCCGCGAATCAGGTCGAGATCGTTTCGGTAAAGGCGAGAGGCTGGGTCTACCGAAGGGATGTGCGCGCCGCCACGCATTCGCTTGAACTGTTCGCCAATGATGCCAAAGCGGATGGCGGGAAAGTTCGACTGGACGAAGAGTTTCGGATCACCGATTGGGACGCCAACAGCACAACTCTGGAGTGGCGGGTCGACATCGAAAGCCCGGTTCAAGTATCGGCATTTGCAGTCATGGCGAATGGGGGCAGCGAAGGGAAAAAGGTCGCTTTGACTGCAGGTCCGCAGAGAATCGAGCAAGAGATTCCCAAGACGAACAGTTGGAATACCTTTAGTGAAGTGCTCATCGGCATCCTCGATTTTGACTCGCCCGGAGGCTACACGTTTCGAATGAAGTCTTCCGTGCGAATCGATGAACCGCTGATGACGCTCGACAAGCTTGTCTTCCGAGCCGGGAGTGAGCTTAAGAACTCCAAGGTGCGCGATCCAACAGTGCAGCCACAGGTGCATCCAATAGCGAGGCTTGCAGATCTGAAAATCCCAAAGAATACGCTGACAGACCCTGAACGCACTGCCGGTTGGCGCATGCTTTTCAGTGGCGAAGACCTCAAGGGCTGGACGGGATACAGGCAGAAGGAAGCTCCGGCCGGCTGGAGTGTTCAGGCCAGCCAGTTGATGCTGATTGAACCTGGGTGCGGCCCCCTCATTGCTACCGAAGAATTTGAGAACTTTGAAATGAAACTGGAATGGCAGGCATCGGATGGACAGGCCAGCGGTGTGTTCTTTCGAGTTGTCGAGAATAAGAAAACGATCGAAGAAACCGGGATCGAGATCGAACTGAACGGCTATGGATACTCAGCACTTTCTACGGAAAAAACCACAGAGCTCACAGCCAACGGAGCAGTGAAGCATCTCTACCCCGCCGAGAGATTCACCCCGGACCCGTCGGGCTGGAACACACTGCGGGTCCGCTTCAATGAGAACGAATTTCAATATTGGATCAACGACGTTGAGATGGGATTCCGTGACAAATTTAACATCATCAGGCCCATTGAAATCGGGAGCGAAGACTGGAACCAACGGATCGACGGATCACGTTTCCGCCGATTCCAGCGCTTCGCCAAATCTCCCAAGGGCTACATCGCACTCGAAGATGCGGGGACTCCCATCCGATTCCGCAACATAAAGATTCTTCCGCTCGACAACGAGCCGTAAATAAATATCAATCGATAATCGATACCGTCCGAGGAATTACTTCTTCTGCAGGAACGCAAACAGGTCCAGAATCTCCTGATCCGTCAGCGTATCCAGCAGGCCTTCGGGCATGATCGATACGGGTGATCTCAACTGCTCAGCAATGTCGTCGCGGGCCACGGTCGTCTCGTTGCCGGCAAGGTCCTTTACGGTGATCTTCTGTTGCGTTGCATCACTGACGAATCCCGAAAGGATCGTGGGTTCCTGCCCATCTGCAGCTCGCAGAGTTACGGACACAAGCTCAAATTCCTCGCGAACTCCGAGATTAGGATCGACTATCGCGGGTAGCAGAAAATCCAGATTCCCCCGCTCATAGCCGGTCAAGTCCGGCGCGATTACGCGGCCGACATCGCCGAGTTTGTGACAGGCACCACAGGCAGCCGCGAAGAGTTTTTCACCGTTGCGCGAATTCCCCTGCCCACGCTCG
>JAQCER010000594.1 GCA_027618625.1 Verrucomicrobiota bacterium | reverse complement strand
TACATCCAAGACCACGGTTTTTCCCCGATGCGGACGTCCATGCGGTCGCTCTTTGCGGTGAGGAAGATGAATGGCGTGGTTACAAAGTCGGGGGCGTCGCGCAGTGCCTGCACGACGCCATAGCCATCAAGTTCCGGCATCATCACATCGCAAAGAATGAGGTCTGGCAACTCTCTGCGGGCGGTTTCAACGCCGATGCGCCCATTTTCTGCGGTCGCAACTTCGTAGCCTTCCATCTCAAGCATGAGGGCGATGTTCCGCCGCATGGGGGCCTGGTCTTCGATGATCAGGATTTTCTTTTTCATGGAAGGAGACTGGAGCAATGGGCAGAAAAGTCGATCCGACTATGGTCGGAGGGAAATTTTTTCCGCCTTAGTAGGAATAGGACTAAAGTCGGAGTGCGGAGGAGCTGGATTGGTGTTTTCTTGCTGCAATCTTTCATGTCACCCCGTCATAAATACCTCATCCGCAAGTCTTTCGCCCTCCTGGAGGAACAGGGAAGTGTCCCTGCTCTGGTGTTTTATCGGCGGCTATTCGAAATCGATCCGTCCCTCCGGCCTTTGTTCAAAAACGACATTGAAGCCCTGGCGGAGAAGTTAATCGAAATGCTGGGCTCCCTGATCTCGCAACTGGAGCGCACCGCCGTGCTGGAGGCTGAGTTACAGCTCATGGGGCAGCGCCATGCAACCTATGGCGTGCTGCCCCAGCACTATGACACGGTCGGTCGCGCCCTCATCCATATGCTGGCGGAAACGCTGCATGGGGAATTTACACCGGAGGTGAGGGAGGCGTGGACGTCACTTTATTTGATAATTGCAGAGACGATGCAATTGGGTGCGAACCAGGTGCTGACAGTCGGTCGTGAGGGTTCGGATCACGTGCGACGGGAGAGGCCGGCTTGACACCTCGCTGCGCCAGGCGCTGTCTTCCCCGGGCGCTGTCTGCCCCGGGCGCGGTATAGGTTCGGTCTGTTCGGGAATACCATCTCGGCCAGAGTTAGGATGAGCGGGAACTTGAGGTGGGACGGTCGTGGTTGGTCGATTAAGCACCGGGCTCTTTGTAGTCAGAGGGGATGACGAAGAGATCTTCACTGAGCGGCTTCTCTTTGAGACTGACAAGTTTCGTGACGAACTTCACGCCACTATGCTCGATCTCGCTTTTCACCATCATGCCTGGCACTTCGGGGCCGTTGGGGGCGTTGGCGTCTGCCAGCTTGGTCAAGGTTTGCAGTTCGGCCTTGAGTTTTTTGTAGCCGGGGTAGTTGTTGCAAATCCACATCTTCATAACTGTGCCGTAGGCCTCGCTGGTGTATATCTCACACTCGTAACCATCAATGGTTTCCTTTTTACCCGTTGCCGTAATCTTGGGAAGAAGGCTCTTGTCCAGAGCAAGTGTATCCGTGGGCGCCGCTGTCCCCAACGCCTTTGTATTGACCTTGATCACCATTTTCTGCTCGTGCATCAACGTGGTCATGTCGCCAGTTGCAGTATTCATGATGACCGAGGTCTCGGTACCGTTGTCAGAGCGGACTTGGTCACCCTTGATGGACATAGTGGTGATCGATGGAGTCTTCACCGCTCCTGCGAAGGTATGCTGCACAAGGACGATGTCCGCCTGTGCTAAGGAAAGAAAGGCTTGTGTGCATAGGAGGCAGATGATGCGAGTCGATGCTTTCATTGGTATGCCGTAATTTTTGTTAATGGTGGCGTTTGTTTGTTCAATTGACGAGACCATCATCAGCTGGTTTCAAACGCTCCGCTATCCGACTACCGGCCTACGACTTTT
Organism: Verrucomicrobiota bacterium; assembly: GCA_027618625.1. GTDB lineage: Bacteria > Verrucomicrobiota > Verrucomicrobiia > Verrucomicrobiales > DEV007 > JAGROY01. The sequence goes on along the minus strand of JAQCER010000594.1, from coordinate 1,858 downwards.
GACCGATACCGGAAGCAACGAACGTCAGATTCGTCGCGTATGGAAACTGCTTCGCTATCCCGTCAATTTCCGCTTTATCAAATGAACTGCTGAAACAATCCAATCCAATCCAAAACTCAACCATTCAGCCAATCGCAAACTATGAAAACGCATCAACTGCGAATTCCGCGAACCTGCCTACGATCATGAAGGAGACCTAGTCCCGTCGGAAAATCTGCGTTGTGGCTGGCCATCGCCCGCCCTCCGGTCGGGCCTCGCTGTATTCATGGCCTGGACCGTGATCACCCATGTGCGCAGCGGTGAAACCCGAATGCCCTCCAAACGCGCTTAGCTTCAACATTCCGTCCTCCGGGCGCAGAAGGCCGTTTCTTTCTGGGCAGGCATCACCATCTACACCGTGATCAGCGTCGGGAGCGCAGGTCTTGCCATGTGTGGTCGCCGCGTGGCGTGGCGACTACGCGGCGGAAGGAAGCCGTAGGGCGCGTCCGGCACCCGGCCTGTGACAGCCGAAGACCCTGGACTGCTGCGGGCAGCCGTCAGTCTGCCGCTCGCCGCGCCGTCCGACTTTAGGCGGATACAAGAAGCCCGCCTGGCATCCGACCGGAGTCCTATATGCAAATCCCGCAGACGGTGCGAATACAGACTCACACCAATTGAGCGCTGCGGCCCGGCGCTGCTCTTTCCGCCCTCAAGGCGACTGAGACGCGGGCTCGATCAAACAGTGGGCTGTCAGCAACCTGCGTCATCGCCGTGCGGCCTCGTCTGAGGGAGCCGGGGAAAAACGGGAAGAGGACAGCGCAGGCAGCGGCGCACGGGAGGTGAAACTTAACGACATTTCCAAAACCATGAAACACACACTCCTCACCACCACCGTCCTCCTCGCGGCCGCGCCTGCCGCGCTGGCTTTTCCTTTCACCGCGCGTCCGCTGCCGGCGGGCTTCAATGCCGCCTATTTTACCGGCGACAGCGGCGCTCTTTACAATCAATACACGCAGCAGCCCATGGCGGTGGACTTTCTCGGCACGGGTACGCTCCAATGGTACGCGGGGGGCACGGTCATCACGCGCTACCCGGAGGGCGGCACGACGGCGCTGCCGGCGATCACGCTTTCCGTCGTCCACCGTGGCACCGCTGGCGGGCGTGCCGTGTGATGTGGATGCCGATGGCGACATGGACATCGTGCGCATCAACGAATGGAACGGGCACTCGTTTTACTACACGCTCCAGGTGTTTCTGAATAATGGCGTCGGCGGCTTCACTGCGGGCTACCGCTACGACTGGGAGAACAATCCGTCGTTCAACGAAGGACAGCATCTGCTCCAGATCGTGCCTGGGGATTTCGACAACGATGGTTTCGCGGACCTGGCGGTGCTGGAAACCTACGAATTCACCAACGACGACACGGCCGATCCCTACCGCGAGGAGGGCCGCATCATCATGCGCTGGAACGACCGTGCAGGCGGCTTTGCGGCCACCACCACGCTGCAGAGTACGGGCTTCGATAAAAACGCCCATGCCTCTGCAGCCGACATGGATCGCGACGGCGACCTGGATCTCGTGTGCGACTATCACCAGATCTGGAACAGCGATGATGCGATCGTCGCCATCGATACCCGCTTCTTCACGAACAATGGCAGCCGGACCTTCAGCAGCAGTGCACTCTCACAGCGTCCATCTCAATTCACCGATGTGAACCGCGACGGCTGGCCGGATGTGGCCAATAGTGTTTATGTGGCTCTGAATGGCGGTGACGGCACTTTGAACAGCTTCTACCAAGTGGGCGGCATCGCCTCAGATAGCTTTGTGGATGCGGATGCCGATGGCGATGCCCGTCTGGATCAGGTGGAAAGCGTGGGGA
>JAQCER010000593.1 GCA_027618625.1 Verrucomicrobiota bacterium | reverse complement strand
GAATACCGTGTTCCCAGGCGTTTGGTGGTTTGCGAATCCCGGATATAGCCCAGATAAAGCCTCGGCTGGATATACAGTACCAACAGATCGACCAGAAACAGCGCCAGCCAAACCAGCAGCGCACATTTAAAAAAAAGGAACCACCGGCTCTGCGAGGACAGGCCTACCCTGTCCAGCTTGCCGCTAACTTTCTTTGATTCATTACCTCCGTCTTCTGCCACGCGGAAAAACTACCAGAATCGGCGGGATTTTAGAAGCTTTATTGACTGCCCATTTGCGGCAGAGGTCGCGAGCCTTGACAAAAGGGTTGGATTTCTCGCGAAAATCCCGTATTTCAAGTAGCATTCGGGGGATTTGTCCCCGGCACTATCACATCAAAAACATCCCATGAACAAGATTTTCAAAAATTCACTCCTCGGAACCCTGCTGATCGCTGGCGGAATTGCGTTTTCATCCTGCGGTGGCGGCGGTGGCACTGCGGGCGACGATGCTGGCGGCAACAAGACAAAGTTGGCCTTCATCACGAATGGGGCAGCCGATTTCTGGCTCTACTGCCAGGCTGGTGTGCAGAAGGCGGAAGCGGAGCTGGGCGATGTGGAGATTACTTTTAAAATTGGTGACGGCACGGCCGGTAAGCAGAAACAGATAGTCGACGACCTGATCGTGCGCGGTGCCAAAGGCATCGGCATCAGTCCGGTGAATCCGCGCAACCAGAAGGACATGATCAACGAGTGGGCGAAGAAGTCGACGCTCATCACAGTGGACAGCGACGCGCCAGACAGTGATCGCATTTGCTACCTCGGAACAGACAACATCGCCGCTGGGCGACAAGCTGGGGAATTGGTGAAGGAGGCGTTGCCGAATGGCGGAAAGATCATGGTCTTCGTCGGGCTTGGAGACGCCCAGAACGCGGTCGAGCGCTATCAAGGCGTCAAGGAAGCACTTGCTGGGACGAACATTGAGGTGATCGATCTGCGCACGGACAACATGGATTTGGGCAAGGCACGGCGCAATGCGGAGGACACGATTACCAAGTATCCGGACATCGCTGCGATGGTGGGATTGTGGTCCTACAACGCACCAGCGATTCTCGACGCTTTGCGTGACAAGCAAATGCTCGGAAGCGTGAAGATTGTTGCCTTTGACGAAGATCCAGTCACTTTAAAGGCGATCGATAACGGCGAGATTTTCGGGACTGTGGTGCAGAATCCATACGAGTTCGGCTATCAGTCGATGAAGCTGGTGCATGGACTGGTCGTCGGTGGCAAGACAGCTGCTGAGCTTGGGGTGCCGGAGAATGGCCAGATCATTGTCGATACGAAAGTCATCAAGCAGGGCGAAGGCCAGAAGTATCTTGAATACTGCAACGGTCTGAAGGCTTCGCTCAAGTGACTTCGGTCTCGACTTCGGCCAACGATTCGACGCCCGCGTTGTCCATGATGGGCATCACGAAGGCGTTCCCGGGTGTGCGTGCGCTTGCCAATGTGCACCTGGAGATTGCGAGGGGTGAAGTCCTCGCCCTGATCGGCGAAAATGGTGCCGGTAAGTCGACGCTGGTCAAAGTTCTGGGCGGCGTTCACCAGCCGGACTCTGGAGTGATCGAGATCAATGGTGAGCGGGTAACCATCGACTCGGTGAGTGCTGCCGACCGACTGGGTATCGGGTTTGTGCACCAGGAACTGAACATTTTGGACAACCTCGATGTGGCAGGGAATGTGTTTCTGGGGCGGGAGCCGCGAAAGTTCGGACTGATCAATCGGCGGAAGATTTTCGCCGACACGCAACCGTATCTCAACATGCTGGGCCTCAACGTCGATCCGTCGACGCCCCTGCACGAGCTGTCCATCGGCCAGCAGCAGATGGTGGAGATCGCCAAGGCACTCTCGAAAGACGCGCGCATCATCATCATGGACGAGCCGACGTCGAGTCTAACACTGAAAGAAACCGAGAGTCTGCTCCGCGTGATCAAAAGCCTGAAGGAACGCGGCATCGCGATCATTTACATTTCACATCGGCTGGGTGAAGTGAAGGAATGCTGTGATCGCGTGGTGGCGCTGCGCGATGGCGAGAATGCGGGTGGTCTGGCAAACGAGGAGATCAACCACGATGCCATGGTCTCGCTGATGGTCGGACGCGAGCTGGGCGATTTCTACCGGCATGAGGAATGTCGAGTGGGCCAGGAGGCTTACTTTCAGGTGAAGGATCTGGTGACGACGATGTACCCGGGGAAGCGGATCAGCTTCGACGTGGGAGCTGGCGAGATTCTGGGGTTTGCCGGGCTCGTTGGGGCGGGCCGGTCGGAGATGGCGCAGGCAGTCTTTGGTGTCGATCGCGCTCTGGCCGGGCAACTTGTGCTCGATGGTGCCGAGCTCCCCCTCAACTCTACGCGCTCTGCGATTCGCAACGGGATCTTCCTGGCACCTGAAGATCGGAAGAGTTCAGGAATCATTCTGGACTTCAGCATCCAGCAAAATATTTCGTTGCCTTCGCTTGGCGACTTTGCGACTTGTGGGCTGATACGGCAAAAAGCCGAACGGGTCGCTGCGGATGAACAGATCAAGTCGCTGAGTGTGAAGGCACCTTCCGCAGAGTCGATCGTCGGCAACCTGAGTGGTGGAAATCAACAGAAAGTCGTGCTTGGAAAGTGGCTGGCGATGTCACCCAAAGTGCTGATCTTTGATGAGCCCACCCGCGGGATCGACGTCGGAGCTAAACGGGAGATCTACAACCTCATGGACGCGCTCGCGAAGAAGGGCGTGGCGATCATTGTGATCTCCAGTGATATGGAGGAAGTTCTGGGGATCAGCGACCGGATTGCAGTGATGCACGAAGGGGCGATCGCTGGATTTCTCGCTAAGAACCAGTTCAGCGAAGAAGCAGTGATGCACCTTGCCGTGGGAGGAAAAGCCACCGCGGCGTAGTTCGAGACCGTGAATATTTTTTATTAATCCATGTCTTCCAGTTCGTTCCCTTTCCAACTCCTGAAGAATCACCGCCGCGAAGCCGGAATGCTGGCGCTGCTCGTGGTGCTGATTATCTGGACAACTGTCAAGACGATTGAGCCGGGCGTGGATGGCCTGTTCGGGAGCAAGTTTCTGACGCTCGATAATTTCAAGAACGTCTCGCGGACGATCGGGATTTTTGGTATCTTCAGCATCGGCGTTGGTATCGTCATCATTACGTCGGGTATCGATTTATCGATCGGTTCGCTGATGGCGCTGCTCGGGATTTTGTTTTTCTACGGGCTCACCGGCACCAGCGACCTGGTGCCCGAAATGTCGTGGCCGCTGGCAGTGTTAATGACCCTGGTGGCGGGTTTTCTGGTGGGCTTGTTGCACGGGTGGCTGGTGGGCAAGCTAAAGCTGCAGGCATTCGTCGTGACTCTTTGTGGTCTCCTTTCTTACAGGGGAATCGCGCGCTTTATCTCCCATGACTCGACGGTTGGATCGGCCGACGCCGTGCAGGACATCAGTTACATCAAGATGTTGTGCACTGGCAGCGTGGGCGATTTGCTGCAAGGTAAGGAAGGGTCCGGAATTCTCTACAGCCTGCCGATGTCGCTCGTCTACCTTGCAATCATTTCTGCTGTGATGATGGTCGTTTTGCACCGTTCGGTATTTGGTCGATACCTCTATGCGTCCGGCAGA
>JAQCER010000592.1 GCA_027618625.1 Verrucomicrobiota bacterium | reverse complement strand
CCTCACCGCTGCCCGCCAAAAAGCCCCCCTTTGGGACTGGCCCTATATAGGGCCAGTTGTCCTGGCAGGCTCCGGCCACGATCGTCTGCGGAATCATGGCTGGGATGATATCCCAACGTTCGGTGCGGCGTTCACTGACATCGATGATGTCACGTATCACCGGCGGCAACCCCTCTCGATGAAAGGCGTTACCGGCGCTGGTGACGATCGGCACGCCGCGTTCGCTGGCAAAGTCCACAGCAGACTGCATCGGGCCACGTAGATCCCCTGCGGCGAGCGTGGCAAAGCAGGCGGCCGATGCGGTCACCACCGCTACCGTAGTCACTCCGCAGGCTACCGCGGCTGCGGCACTGAGGAAAGGCCCGAAAATTGGTATGCCTGCGAGTGGCCCGACTGTCGAGCACACTGCCGCCGCAGCCAGGCTCAACGTCGCAGTGGCAGCGGTGCAGAATCCTGCGCGCCCTACGGGATCACAGATGCTGAATTCGATGCCTACCGTGTCGATAATCCGACAGGGATAGCCAGCGCTGATGTTGATGACAGCTGCGCCGTCAAGCACGGCTCTGCGAATTCCGCTGCCGATCTCGAACACGTAGGAGGAATGGCCATAGCGATACAGCATCGGCTCCACCACCTGACCGCCTGTGCCCACAGAACCGAAGCCATTGTTGATCACGCCGCCCGCCACGGTAACCACTCCGGTGCCATGCCAGACGGGTGGGCCGAAGAAGCTGGCACCAACCGTCGGCGGTCCCTGTGCTATTCCGGGAGCACAGCGGAATCCGCCTATGATATCTGAGGCGCTACGCCCTTCCATATCACACTCGATGAAGGTGCCATCCAGTCGTCGCCGGAAGTCCGGGTTGGGAGCGAAACCCATGTCCAGCACGCCCATCGGAATGCGTGCCCGATCGCGGTCCCACAGCGCAAGGAACGCCCACACTTGAGGCACATTCAACGGGCCATCATTCGCCATGGAGCGGGAGACTGCGCCGCCCACTGATGGTTCGCCCGGTGAGGGTACCGCCATGAACTGGAGCCTGGGATTGACGCCGACAATGAATCCTTCCAGGCGATATTTCAGGGCCATCGAGTAGGTTTCCAACGCGCCGTCGTTGCTCGCATAGAGCTTGTCCTTGTCATCGAAAAGGGATCGCAATTGTCGCAGGCAGGCAAGATCGTCGGCAGATGGCGTCACTTGAACCAGATAAGTGGTGGTGCCATCTTCACCTTCGACTTCCATCGAAACCTTGCCATTGGCGCGAGTAAGGAATCGATCGAGATCTCCCGATTCCTTTGGTGCAAAGATCAATTCGTGGAGCGCGATCTGCACCGGCAGGCTGCCGGCCTTGAGCAATGTGCCGACGGGCTTGCCTCCCTGCGGAATCTTGTTCTCATCCTCAGTGAGCGCCAGAGCCCTGTTCACTTCCACCGGACTGCCAACAAAACCAGGATCGAGCAGCAGGGCAAGGTCGGAGACGATATCGATCGCGATCCTCCCGACCATCGAGGGAATCGAATCGATATAGAGCAGCCCAGCGAACATCTCCCCGGGTTGGGCGAGAAAAATGCCGTCCAGCTTGGTTGCGGCACCTCCGCTCTTTACCTCAATCGGGCTGGCAATTTCATACACGCCATCAGAGATGCGAGTCATGACCACTGGCTCCACGTCGTCCTTTACGGGGCTGACGAGCATCAACGCGATTTCCGTTTCCGTCGGCTTGACGCTACCGAAAGTTGCGCGAGCCCGCACCAGATCCCCTGAACGGTAGACGGCGCGATCGAACTCCAGAACAATGGGCGAGCTGACCCCTTGGACTTTGATGGGAACAATCGGGCGCTCGAGTTTATCAGCAAGGAACCCGATTGAGGCATCGCCACTGAGATTGGCCACCTTGCCGGATGCGGGTGTGAATTTGTAGTCGCTACTGCTTGGGGTCAAAAGATAGGTGCCGCCTTCTGGAAGCCCCTCAAACTTGAACTCGCCATTCTGATCGGTCGTGCGTGTGCCTTTCTGCCCGCCACTCTCAAGGGCAATAAGCACGCCCGCCAGCGGTTGCTGATTGGCCAGCGAAACCAAACCCGAGATGGTGAATGATTTCGGCGTGCAATCGAGGATAGTGATCGATTTGGCCGAAGTATTGTTGTTTTCATTGGTTTCGGAGACTGTTTTCGGTTCGTCTACAACGGCGATGATGAAGTAACTTCCAGGTGCCGTGTCGGCGGGAATGATGTTGTTGTGGGCGGTAATGTTAGCGCTCGACCCTGCGGGGAGGGCCGGTACACCGTCGCGGCCTCCGATGAGCAGCACATCATCGACACTGAGAACATTGTCCTTCGAAAGGTAGAAACCAGCATTTGCCCCCTCCGCGTCCCCGGGGCCCACGTTTACCACAGCAAGAAAAGTTTCTGGTCCAATGTCTTCGCTGGGGCAGGCAGAGGCGGGGATACTGTAGTTCCCTGGCTGGAGGTCTGGCCTGCAATCGAGGATAGTGATCGATTTGGCCGAAGTATTGTTGCCCTCATTCGATTCTGCAATCACACTCAGTTCATCGACTACCGCGATAATGAAATAGTTGCCGGGAGCCGTGCCTGCGGGAATCGTGTTGACGTTGGCCGTCACGTTCGCGTTCGAGGATGCAGGGAGCGCGGGCACACTATCCCGACCTCCGACGAGCAGGACGTCGTCCGCACTGAACACGTTGTCCTTCGATAGATAGTAGCCAACCGTAGAGGTTCCCGCCTCCCCAGGGCCCACGTTTACCACAGCAAGAAAAGTTTCTGGTCCAATGTCGTCGCCCGGGCAGGCAGAGGCGGGAATACTGTAGTTCCCTGGCTGGAGGTCTGGCCTGCAGTCCAGGATAGTGATCGACTGAGGCTTGCTGGTGTTGTTCTTTTCGTCAGTCTCAGCGACGAGAAGCCGGTCATCGATAATGACGCCGATAAAGTACGCGCCCGGAGCCACATCGGAGGGAAGCAAAGCAGTGAATGAGACGCCGGAAGCAGCACCTGCAGTCGTGGTCGTAGTGCTGGACACCCGCGTGAGCAGACGGTCAGCGGTGGTGATGTTATTGTCCACAGAAAGATACACGCCGAAGTCCAGCGGCGATCCGACTAAAATCCCTTCGAAGTGGTAGTCGTAAGTGCCGGGTATTTTTTCTCCCGGGCAGACCTTGTCGCCTGTCTGCGCACCGTCCATGACATAGTCCGACGATTCCGCAGGAGCTGCAGTGTTGTTGAGCGTAGTCGAAAACGAGTTTCCTCCGAAGTCATTAGAGGCGAAGATCGTCACTTTTCCGTTAAGAGCGAAACTGGGTGCGTCTGTCAAGATCGAGAGGAACTTCGAATCATCGGGAGGCAGGATTACATCGAAGCCGAAGTTGAGGCTGGCACCGGGAACCTTACTTCTAGTGACCCGTTTGGCTCCCACTACGCCCAATCCATCACTGCGAAAATCCGCATCGGTCGTAAAATCTTCGAAGCTTTCGATGACAATGTTCGTGATCCAGGCATCGCCATTCGGCTTCTCAAGATCGCGCACTCGAGGGCCGAAAATTACGGTGCCTTTGGCGGTCGATCGCGATACCGCGTCCTGGTAATTGCCCTTGACGAGGACGTTTCCTTTGCCGTCTTTGATTTCGAATGGAAT
>JAQCER010000591.1 GCA_027618625.1 Verrucomicrobiota bacterium | reverse complement strand
GAGCACTCAAGCGCCCGACTGGAGCGTTTCCTCCAACTCTGTGCAGGGAAGAATATGCAGGTGTGCAACATCACCACTCCCGCGCAGTATTTCCACGTTCTGCGGCGGCAGATGCGGCGGCCATTCCGCAAACCTCTGGTAATCATGACGCCGAAAAGCCTGCTGCGGCATCCAGAGGCCGTGTCTTACGCTGACGAATTCACCGGGAACTCCCATTTCATGGATATCCTCGATGATTTGCAGCTGGTTGATCAGCCGAACCGAGTGACGCGGCTCATTTTCTGCAGCGGCAAAGTGTTCTACGATCTGCTTGAGTACCGCAACAGTAACAAATTGCGCAATGTTGCCATCATCCGCATCGAGCAACTCTATCCTTTCAACGAAGAACTGCTGCAGCAGATCGTCGCGCGCTATCCACGATCAAACAAAAAGTGGGTCTGGTGCCAGGAAGAGCCACTCAATATGGGTGCATGGTCCTACATTTGGTCGCGACTGGAGAAGAGTTCCAAGCACCGTGTCCGCTTCGCTGGACGAGAGCGCGCCTCCAGCCCGGCGGTCGGCTCCAAGGCGATGCACGTCCGCGAACAGCGGCAACTCATTGAACAGGCATTCGAAGTCTAGGTTTATTTATGATTGAGATCACCATTCCCGCAGTCGGCGAGTCCATCACCACCGCATTCCTTGCCCAGTGGCATAAGAAAAACGGCGAGGCCGTTTCCAAAGGCGACCTTATCCTGACGATCGAGACCGATAAGGTCTCTACCGAGGTGACAGCCGATGAGAGCGGAGTTCTCGAGATCATTGTCGCCGAAGGCGAAGAAGTTCCGATCGGAGCACTCGTTGCAAAGATTGACCCTAGTGGGACAGCCACCACGCCTGCCTCGGTACCGGGCTCGGCACCCGCTGCCGCAGCGAGTGCCGCTGCGCCTCCCGCGCGAGTGCCTGCATCTCCGCCTGTCACTGCGCCATTGGCTGAGTCTGCCCCGTCAGTTTCAACGAATTTGAGCCTTGTCCCGGTGGTCACAGCCGCATCCGAGGTGGCCGAAGAAACGCTTCTTTCGGACAACGGACGGGTGACACGTTCCAAGCTTTCTCCGCTTCGGCGTAAGATCGCCACTCACTTGGTGAACGCACAGCAGACGGCGGCGATCCTGACCACTTTCAATGAGTGTGACATGACCTCGGTGATGAAGCTGCGCAAAAACATCCAGGACAGTTTTGTCGCCAAGCATGGAGTGAAGCTGGGCTTCATGTCGTTCTTCATTAAGGCAGTGGTTGAAGCGCTGCGCGAGGTGCCCCAGGTGAATGCCCGCCTTGAGGGAGACTACCTCTATCAAAATCATTTTTATGATGTTGGTGTCGCCGTGGGAACTGAGAAGGGACTGGTGGTTCCAGTAATCCGTGATTGCGAAAAAAAATCGTTTGCCGAGATCGAAAAGGAGATCATCGACTACGCAACGAAGGCGAGAAATGGTAAAATCACTCTGGATGATCTTCAGGGCGGCGTCTTTACCATTTCGAACGGTGGAGTCTATGGCTCACTGCTGAGTACCCCGATTCTAAGTCCACCACAGAGTGGCATCCTTGGAATGCACACCATACAACAACGCCCTGTCGCTGTGGATGGCAAGGTCGAGATTCGCCCGATGATGTACCTTGCTCTCAGTTATGATCATCGGGTCGTCGATGGCAAGGAAGCGGTCACCTTTCTGATTCGAATCAAGGACTGCATCGAGGAGCCGACTCGATTGCTGGTCGGGGCGTAGGATTTCTTCGGAAAAGAAGAAGCGCAGAAGCGCAGAGATGCTCGCTGAGAGCACCGCAGGAGCGGCAGCGCACGCAGGGAAACTTGGTACCGTCCCGCTTGACCAAATCAGTGAGAAACGGCCTCTACAGGTGAGGTGGGCGCTTCCTGCGTAGCACGGGGAGATGTGCCGAACTCGATGTATTCGTCTGGCGCGGTTTTTAGGAAGAGGCGCTCGCTTTGTTCCTTCTCGGATTGGCTGGAATCCGAGTAGAGCCAGAGCTCGCTGGCGGGTAGCCAGACTTGCTTGAGCATGCGTTCGTCCTTCTTCGAAACCGGCTCAATATTGTGTCGGTAGAGTGGCTGGCTTTTGCCGTTCTGCAGCCGCAGGCTCAGGTGCCCCCCAGCAAAGTCGTCATTGTCCGGTTGGTAATAGAGCTTATCTCCCAGCCCGGTGGGGAAGCGCACTTCCTCAAAATCACTCCGTTCCCACCACTTGTGGATCGAAAGAGCGACGATTCCGGCGAGACCTGCAGCAAATATCGCCAGTGCACGGCCGGGAGTTCCGCGATGAATGTTTGTTGGCACTAAAGCGAAATCAATCCGATTGCACGTGAAACGCAAGGCTAAAGACCAGCGTTCCGAAGGCTGGTGGCAGAGCACGCCCTAATAATTTCCGTCTCAGGATTCTGCGGCAAGAACGGCCCGAACAATCTTCGCCTGGCCATAGCTGGCGGCTCCATTCGCTGCGGTAACAACAGGAGCAAGTACCTCAGAGCCGTGTTTGTCGAACAACTTGCGGAGCAGCGCCTCTGTCTCGGCTGGCACCATTGGCCGCCAGTCGATCTCTTCTCCTGATTCGATCAGCTGTGCCACGTGCCCTTCTACGGTGCTCAGAACGATGCCACGGCTTTCGGCGATCGCTTCCAACGACCAGAACTCAGTGATTAGCCTGAAAAGACGAAAACAAGGAAGCAGGTCTAAGGTTCCTGATTTGGGTGAGTTCAGGCTCACTTTGGGAGGTTCACGGAGCGGGCCCAATGTGGTAAAGCGATGGGATGAGCGACTCATTCTCTGGTCTGCAGGCCATACTCGGCACTGACAAAAACAATCCCATGTTCGCGGTTTACCGCGATGAGCAAAAGCGCGAACTGCATGTTTACTATGGCTTTGAGCTGTTGGAGGTCGTGCCCGATGACAAGACCTCCCCGCGCTTCAAGCTCATGGTCGCACAGCTCTACAACGCGGGCGTCAAGGGCATCACTCTGGTTGAGGTTTTCAAGGTCGATCCGAAGTTCATGCGGCGATGGGGGCGTGCCCTGAAAAGTGGCGATCCCGAAACCCTGGTCAAAGCCCTTCAGGGGCGCGGCCCGCGCAAACTCACGCCCGAGATCAAAGCCTACATCAAGCGTCGCTTCCCCATTCTCTACGAAGAAAATCCACACAACTATAGTTCGCGCCTGCGCAAGGAGATCTACGAAATTTTCAATGTGCGCATTTCCGGCGAAGGCCTGCGCCTGCACTTCCACGAACTCAAAGCGCAACACCAGCACGACCAGCACGACCAGCACGAGGCGAACGATACACAAAGCGGGCGAGAGCCCCTAACATCCTGCGAAAGCGAGGATCCGCCGCCGCCACAGTCTCCACCGACGGAGGATACGGCCGGTGAACAGAGCGCCCACAATGCCCCCGATGGCACCGAAAAAGCAGAGCAACCCTCGGCTAAAAAAGGGGCTCTGGATGTTTAGGTGAAAATGCACAATCAGACCCATTCAGTGATTGCGGCTCCGATACACGCAAGTTAAAACCTCAAAAAATCAGCGCAGATGACGTGCCTCTCCCCGCGCGTCCCATCCCCCTGCAGATCAACCACCACGTCGGCCTGCTACTGTTCAGCACCGCC
>JAQCER010000590.1 GCA_027618625.1 Verrucomicrobiota bacterium | reverse complement strand
AATCAGGATGCCGGCAAGCAATTGACTGGAGCAGATCTGGGCAGCAGCCAAGGCAACGTGGGACAGATCATGGGGTCGCCATTCAAGTTCGCCCAGCACGGGCAGATCGGCACCTGGATCAGCGAGCTTTTCCCGGAAGTCGCGAAGCACGCCGACAAGATGTGTGTCATCCGCTCGGTTCACACGAACGGGTCGGCGCACGGCGAAGCACTGCTGCGATTGCACACCGGAGCGGCAAATCTGGTGCGGCCGAGCGTCGGGGCCTGGGTGAGCTACGGCCTCGGAAGTGAGAGTGACAACCTCCCGGCATTCATCACGATTTCGCCACCGCGCGGTCATGGCGGCGTGCAGAACTATGGCAACGCCTTCCTGCCCGCGATTCATCAGGGCATGGCGATCGGTTCAGCGGAGACGCCGATTTCGAAAGCAGTAATTCCCAATTTGATCAACACGCACATCGACTCGCGACTGCAGCGGGATCAACTGGACCTGGTGCAGTCGCTCAATCGCAAGCACCTGAGTGGCGCGACGGCAGATCAGGGGATTGAGGGACTCATCGGCAGCTACGAACTTGCGTTCAAGATGCAGTCGTCCATGCCGCAAATCATGAGCCTGGACGATGAGTCGAAGTCGACGCTCGACATGTACGGCGTCGACGCCGAGCCAACGGACAATTTTGCCCGCCAATGCCTGCTGGCGCGCAAGTTCGCCGAACGCGGCGTGCGTTACATCCAGGTGTCGACCGACTACACCTGGGATCATCACACCAAAGTGAAAGAGGGACACGTCACTGAGACCGCCAAAGTGGATCGGCCTATTGCCGCGTTGCTTCAGGATCTTGACCAACGCGGCATGCTGGACGATACCCTGGTGCTATGGGGCGGCGAGTTCGGCCGCACGCCAATGGCTGAGAACGGCGACGGACGCAATCACCACCCACAAGTGTTCTCCATGTGGATGGCTGGCGGTCGAGTAAAGGGCGGCCTCACCTACGGTGTAACCGACGACTTCGGCTACGGCCCTGTCGAGAACCCTGTACACATGCACGACCTCCACGCGACGATTCTACACCTATTGGGGCTCAATCACGAAGAACTCACCTACCGCCACGCTGGTCGCGACTTCCGCCTGACTGATGTCTACGGGAATGTGGTGACGGATATTCTGACTTGATGGTTGACGCATAGATCTGCAACCGAAGCTCACTATGCGCTTGGACGACTCGCTGATCGAGGCCGCGAAAGAAAAAAGTCGCTTTCCCGTCTGGTTGGTTGGAGAGCTGTTCCAATCGCTGAAGTCGGCGGGTGGGGAAGGGGGTGACAGGCCGGCTCTGGCAGAGCGGACGAGGCGACTGCCCTGACAGAAGGGGTTCGAGGAGTTGGAGGAGGGACGCAGGACAACCGGGAATCCAACTAAGCAATGATCGGATAAATCGGATCCGCCCCTTCTACGCCGACGAGCTTCTGATCAAGGCCGTTGTAGAAGTAGGAGAGATGGTTAGGATCGAGGCCGAGCTGGTGCAGGACGGTGGCGTGAAGGTTTTTGACGTGGAGGCGGTCTTTGACTGCGGCGGAGCCGAGTTCGTCAGTCTCGCCGTGGCTGACGCCACCTTTGATTCCGCCACCGGCCATCCACATCGTGAAACCGTAGGCGTTGTGATCCCGTCCGGTGCCTTGAGCATACTCGGCCGTGGGCTGGCGACCAAATTCGCCACCCCAGACGACTAAGGTTTCGTCGAGCATTCCGCGCTGCTTGAGATCTTGGAGGAGACCGGCGATTGGCTTGTCGGTATTGCCGGCATGCTTGTCGTGATTGACTTTCAAGTCGCCGTGAGCATCCCAGTTGTCATCGTTGTGGGCACCACCTGAGTAGATCTGGATGAAGCGCACGCCTCGCTCGACCAGACGACGGGCCAGCAGGCACTTGCGGCCGAAGTCTTCAGTTCTGTCGTTGTCCATGCCGTACAGGCTCTTCACATGCTCAGGCTCGCTGGTGACATCAATGGCTTCGGGCGCATTGGCCTGCATCTTGTAGGCCAGCTCGTAGCTGGAAATGCGGGCGGCCAGGTTTGAGTTATCAAACCGTGTCTTGAGGTGTCCTTCGTTCATGTCGTGCAGACAATCGAGGAGCGAACGTTGCTCACCCGCGCTCATGCCATTGACGTGCTTGAGATGTAGAATTGGATCGCCCTTGGATCGGAACACGGTTCCTGCGTAGCTGGCAGGCATGTATCCGGACGTCCAGTTTTTGGCGCCACTGATCGGGCCGCCGCTTTTATCGAGCATAACCACGTAACCGGGAAGGTTCTCGTTTACCGAGCCGAGCCCGTAGTTCACCCACGACCCTAGGGATGGCTTGCCGCTGATGACGGATCCCGCATTCATCATGAGCATGGCGGAACCGTGAATCGGTGAATCCGCAGTCATCGAATGCAGAAACGCGATATCGTCCACACAGGTGGCGACGTTAGGGAACAACTCGGAGACGTACTTGCCGCATTGGCCGTACTGTTTGAAGGAATACTTGGGGCCGACGACACGGCCTTCGTTCTTCTTCCCCCCGCGACCAAAGGTCTTAATCGGAATGGTTTTTCCATCCAGCGGGTACAAAGCCGGCTTGTAATCGAAGGTATCCATGTGGCTGGGGCCTCCATACATGAAGAGGAAGATAACGCTCTTCGCCTTGCCGAACGATCCGATCGACCCCATCGGCGATCGCGGTGCCAAAGGATTGACGATCCCTGCTGCCTGAGCACTGGACGTGAAGAAATTACTCTGTGAAAGCATCCCGGTCAGCGCCACCGATGCGAATCCACCTGCAGCAGTGTGAAGAAAATCCCGGCGGGTGCGACCACAGAAATCGGGTGTGTGTTTGCGTGTGCTACTCATGGTCATGGTATTCTTGGGGACTAGTCGAGGTAAACAAATTCGTTCAAATTCAAAGCGACGAGGCAGAACCGTTCGAACGCAGCGTCAGGGCTCAGGGAATGCTTGTTTTGCAATTCCGCGATCAGCTCAAGCCCGCGAGCGACCTCTGCGGCGTCAATGTTTCGAGTGAGCGCCAGTTCCAGTGCGCGCCGCACTTGATCCTCAACACCATTCTTCACTTCCGCGCGCAGTCGGTCCGCGAGCTTCTTAGCCTGATCGTTCACGTTGCGACTGTTCAGCATCGCCAGAGCCTGGGTCGGCACCGTGGTAACGAAACGCGCGGCGCAGGGACTATCGGTATCGGCAAAGTCAAAAGTCTCCAACTCCGGCGGCTTGAGCGATCGCTTGATGTGAATGTAGATACTGCGGCGCTCCAGTTCATCAGCAGGCGATGATGCCCACTTTCCGGCCTTGGTCGACGACGTCTCCAACACTTCCTCGTCGAGCACCGGAAAGAAACTCTTGCCTCCCAGTTTTGTGTGCAACTTCCCAGTCACCGCAATCATGGAATCGCGCAGCTCTTCAGCAGTGAGGCGACGCATCGGGAACCGCCAGAAAAACTGGTTCGCGGGATCCTTCTGCAATGCAACGGGATCATCACTGGTCGATGCCATCTGATAGGTTAGCGAGTTCATCAGCACGCGCTGCATTTCCTTGATCTTCCAACCGTTGTCGGTGAACATTCGAGCCAGCCAGTCGAGCAGTTCCGGGTGCGTTGGCAGTTCACCCA
>JAQCER010000589.1 GCA_027618625.1 Verrucomicrobiota bacterium | reverse complement strand
GCTGCCGTGCATCTGGACGCTTCGATGTCAAGCGCAGAAACATTTCCTCTATGATGCTATCAATGTCGTCACCATACGTTTTCAAACAGACCTCGGCCAGCTTGCGCCCCGCTTCGGTCATCTGCGGATCGTTCAGCAATACCAATGACTGAAGCGGACTGGAAGTCCGCTCGCGTTTGACCGTGCACACGTCTCGTTTAGCCGCATCCAGCGCTACCATCACCGGAGCCGGCCCGGACATTTTCCAGTAGCTGTAGACGCTGCGGCGATAGAGATTATCTCCGGTGTCGGGGGTGCTGGGAGTGAACGATTCGGCCACATCGTACGGCTTCACCGGTGGACCTCCCATTTTCTCAACCAGCAGACCGCTCGCTGCCAGCGCATTGTCCCTGATCATCTCCGCTGGCAAACGGTAGCGCGGCCCTCGGGCAAGTAATCGATTCTCCGCGTCCCTAGTCATGATCTCATCCGGCACGAAACTCTGCTGTCGGTAGGTCGAGCTGGTGACAATCGTGCGCAGCAATTCCCTGGTATCCCACCCTGAGTCGATAAACTTCAACGCCAACCAGTCCAGCAAATCGGCAAAAATCGGCAGCTCTCCCTGACTCCCAAAATCCTCAGTGGTGCCGACCAGCCCGCGCCCGAAGAGCAATTGCCAGTAACGATTCACGGCAACACGGGCTGTCAGTGGATTGCTGCGATCGGTCACCCATTGCGCCAGCCCTAGCCGATTCGCTGGCGCACCTGAGAGCATTGGCGGCAGGAACGATGGCGTGGCCGCACCTACCTTCTCAGACCTGCCCTCGTAGTGCCCGCGTTCGAGAATGTAAGCGAACGCGGCTCCCGCTTTCTCACGCATTGCCATGATTTCCTCGACCCCATCCTGATCCTGATTGCGTGCTTGCCTGGCCTCCTGAAGCTTCGCAAGCTGTGCCCGATAAGGCTCATTGTGCCTTGCCAGATAGTAATCATAGGCAAGAGCCTCGCTCGCCTTCGCGACCGGTTGTTTTTGCCCTGAGTGAGCAAGCTGCGCCACCTCAAGTTCCGTCAACTCCCGATCGAACACTCGAAAATCATCAACTCGACCACGCTTGAACCCACGATCACGAAAGCGTTCGCCGATGGTAATGTTGTCTCCGCCGCTGCCGGTGATATTCTTGTAAAGGTTGTCGCGAACGATCTCGACCTCGGCAGCGCTCCCATTGACATAAAGCGTGAGTCCCCCTGCCCTGCTGGAACCATCCCAGGCGAAGGTGACGTGAACCCATTGCTTCAGCGGCAACTCTTCCTTTGCCTGCACCCGCAAAGCATTTCCTGGCCAGTAGTGAATCAGCGCGCCGGAGAGGCGACCATCTTCGATGAGAAGCTCGTATCCACGGCTCGCGGAGTCTGTCCATGCCGCCGAGCGATGGAAGACCACCAACCGCTCCACCTTTTCCGGTGCCCACATCCAGAGCGAAACGCTGAAGGGCTGGTGCCTTGGGAAATTTCCGACAGGCAGAGCCACCGCATCGTCCCCGGTAAGCTCAATCGCCTTCCCACCACCGGGTCGGCCTTCGACAAGCACATTCGCAGCCGGGGTTTTGGCGGGCTGATCCTCCTTGACTAGATTGGGCAGATTCCCCTCTGCGGCATCTTCGAACTCGTATCGCGCAAGCTCGCCACTTTCGATTACCGCCTCAGCAGGCAGCGCCTTCCACCACTGCTCGAAAGCGCTGCGCTGCTCGACCTTTATGCGCTCCAGCGCGCGCTCCTCAGCAGCGACCGCATGCTCCAGAGTCGCCATCCTTTCCTTAGCCGCAGCATCGCGAATCGCCAGCACTGGCGTCGGGATCGAATCGGTAAAGTACGAATACAGCCCCGCCTCATCGATGTTCGCAAAGAACGCAGTCAGCTGGTAATATTCCTTCTGCGTCACCGGATCGAACTTGTGATCGTGGCAACGCGAGCACTCTAACGTTAACCCCAAAAATGCCGTGCCGAATGTGTGCGTCCGGTCAGCGACATACTCGACTCGAAATTCCTCCGGCACGCTGCCGCCTTCCACTTTCTGTTGATGCAACCGGTTGAAAGTGGTCGCCAGCACCTGGTCGTCGGATGGATCTGGCAAGAGGTCGCCAGCCAACTGCTCAGTGATGAACTGATCGTAGGGCTTGTTGTCGTTAAATGCCTTGATCACCCAGTCGCGCCAGCGCCACACCGTGCGATCGCGATCCACCTGGTAGCCGTAGCTGTCAGCGTAGCGAGCGACATCCAGCCAGTCCGTCGCCATGCGCTCCCCGTATCGCGAACTCCTGAGCAATTCATCCACCAGTTCTTCGTATGCCCGCGGAGATTTTTCGTTGAGGAAACGATCCACTTCTTCAGGAGTGGGCGGCAGTCCGGTAAGGTCAAAGTAGAGTCTCCGCACCAGAACCTCACGACTGGCCTCAGGCGCAGGATTGAGCCCGGGGGTCTCGCGGTGTTTTGCCAGAATCAGCCGGTCGATGTCATTGCGGCACCAGGCGTCTGCGGCCGGTAGGGGAACCTCCACTCTTTGCAATGGAATGAACGCCCAGTGCGGCTCATAAAGTGCTCCCTCGGCGATCCACTGGTGAAGAATTTGCTTTTGTGATTCTGTCAGAGCGATCTTCGACTCCGAAGGCGGCATGACTTCGTCCTGATCATGCGAAAAAACACGTTTCAGAAGCTCGCTCATTTGCGGCTCGCCCGGCACGATGGCGCGACGTGGCGGCTCTCCAGCTTTGGCTAGGTTGCTGTAGGCGGAATTGGCGACATCCAGGCGCAGCCCCGCCTTACGATTCACTGAATCTGGGCCGTGGCACTGAAAGCACCGGTCGGACAAGACAGGCCTGACATCGCGGTTGTATTGCACTTCGCCATGAAGTCGGGGGCCACTGACCAGCCCGGCGAAGAGCAATACAAGTTTCGTCCATCGGAGGCGATTAAACATTGGGGAGACTCAACTCCAGACTACCCCTTCCGTCAAGTTTACCAAGAGGTGGCAAAGCCGCAGGTGGTAAGGCCGCAGCCTGTCTGCGGAAGATGAGACGCACATGAAACCAGCCAGATATTCTTGAATTTTCTTCACAATTCGAAAAAAGACCATTGCCCATCTGCACGAAAGTTGTCTAGGTAACAGTATGCGAAGCCCCAGATTGCCCTTATCCCTCCTGGCCACGACGGTTCTTGTAGCGTCCCTGTCGCGTAGTGAGGCTGCCCCCAGAATCTCTGAGTTCGTAGCTCAGAACAGATATTCACTAGCCGATGAAAACGGTGACTCGGAGGATTGGATCGAAATCGAGAATACCGAAGCAACCGAAATCTCTCTGGCGGGCTGGTATTTGACGGACAACCCAGAGAATCTGACGAAGTGGACCTTTCCGGCGGTGACCTTGCCTCCCAATGGCTACGTCATCGTATTCGCATCGAACAAAGACCGAGTCGATCCGGCAGGAAAATTGCATACCAATTTCACTCTGCAAACGGAGGGTGAATTCGTTGCGCTCGTTGAGCCTGACGGCACCACCATCGCGTCGTCCTACACGCCTCCGGCCCAGTTCAAGGATATTTCCTATGGCGTTGGAACCGTCGGGGCATCGATCGTGTCAGTGCCAGTGGACAAGGGGACGAATGCCAAATACTTTGTCGCGGCAACGGATC
>JAQCER010000588.1 GCA_027618625.1 Verrucomicrobiota bacterium | reverse complement strand
AGGGAGGAGACGACCTGGGCGGGCATTTGGCGAGTTATGCCTCGGCGGCCGATCTCTTCGAGGTCGGCTTTCATCACTTCTTCCGCGGCGACGAGCGCGGCAGCTCCGAACGGAACGCGGATCTGGTCTTCTTTCAGCCGCATTCGTCCCCCGGTATCTACGCACGGGCATTCCTCGAAGGACGTATCACGGAAGAGCAGCTGGACAACTTCCGCCGCGAAGTCGCGGGCACAGGGCTCTCCTCTTACCCCCATCCACGGTTGATGCCGCACTTCTGGCAATTCCCCACAGGTTCGATGGGGCTGGGCGTGGTGACTGCCGTCTATCAGGCACGATTTCTGCGCTACATGCAAAACCGCAGGTTGCTTCCCGCATCTGACCGGAAAGTCTGGGCCTTCGTCGGCGACGGTGAAATGGACGAACCGGAGTCGCTAGCGGGCCTCTCGATCGCATCACGAGAGAATCTCGAGAATCTCATCTTCGTAGTGAACTGCAACCTGCAACGGCTCGATGGGCCAGTGCGCGGCAACGGCTCGATCGTCCAAGAGCTGGAGCGGCTTTTCGCGGGGGCGGGCTGGAATGTAATCAAGCTGTTGTGGGGATCCGATTGGGATGATCTGTTCGCGCGCGACCACGACGGGGCCATCCTGCGACGACTGGATGAAACGGTGGACGGCGAGTTGCAAAGCTACGGCGCAAGAGACGCAGACTTCAATCGGCAGCGGTTTTTCAACAAGTACCCGGAGCTGCAGCGGATCGTCGCTCACCTGTCGGATGCAGAGGTGGACAATCTCAAGCGAGGAGGCCACGACCCTGTCAAAATTCATGCCGCATTCGACTCGGCGGCGAAGCATAGAGGAGCGCCGACGGTCATTTTGGCGCAAACGAAGAAGGGTTACGGGCTTGGCCGTTGGGCGCAAGGCCGTATGTCGGCGCACCAGCAGAAGAAACTCAACGACGAGGCACTGCGTTCGTTCCGCGACCGATTCCGATTGCCTATGTCGGATGAGCAAATCCTCAGGGCCGAGTTCTATCGGCCGCCGGAAGACAGCGCTGAGATGCACTATCTGCGTTCGTGCCGGATCCGGCTCGGCGGTTTTGTCCCGGCCCGCTTCGCCGCAGCGCCGCAACTGACGCCGCCGGCCGCCCGAGACTTCGCGGAATTTGCATTTGCGCCGGGCGACCGCGAGTGGTCCACGACGATCGCGTTCGTTCGCATGCTGGCGGGACTGCTGAAGCTTGGCACAATCGGCAAACGCATCGTTCCCATCGTGGCCGACGAGGCGCGTACTTTCGGCATGGAGTCGTTGTTCCGTCAGGCGGGGCTGTACTCGCATTGCGGTCAGCTTTACGAGCCCGAAGACCAAGGCAGCCTGCTCTACTACCGGGAATCTCGCGAAGGCCAGATTCTCGAAGAGGGCATCAACGAAGCGGGCGCGCTGGCTTCCTGGATCGCAGCCGGAACGTCGTACAGCAACCATGCGGCACCGATGCTGCCGTTCTACATCTTTTACTCGGTCTTTGGATTCCAACGTGTCGGCGACTTGATTTGGGCGGCGGCCGATTCACGCGCCCGCGGTTTTCTCATCGGCGCGACCTCCGGCAGGACGACCCTGTCGGGCGAGGGCCTGCAGCACCAAGACGGAACCAGCCATCTGCTCGCTTCAACGATTCCGAGCTGCCGCGCTTACGACCCCTGCTACGCCTATGAACTGGCGGTCATCGTGGAACAAGGAATCCGGTCGATGCTAGAGAAGCAAGAGGACGTTTTCTACTACGTGACGGTGATGAACGAAAACTACGTTCATTCGCCGATGACCGCAGGCTCGGAGGAAGCCATTCTCAACGGCATGCACCTGGTGCAGAGCGGCGCGGACAAGGCGGCCCGAGTCCAGTTGCTGGGTTCGGGCACGATTCTGAGGGAAGCGCTGGCCGCTGCTATGGTTCTGGAGCAGGAATGGGACATCGCCGCTGACGTGTGGAGCGTGACCAGCTTCACGGAACTTCGCCGCTCTGGGCTTGGCGCGGAGCGCTGGAATCGGCTTCATCCGACGAAGACGCGGCGTATGTCGTGGGTCGAGAAATGCCTTGATTCCACAACAGGCCCAATTGTGGCGGCAACTGACTATGTGCGTGCGCTTCCCGACTTGATCCGAGCCTGGGTTCCTCGACGCTATATCACCCTAGGCACGGACGGATTTGGACGAAGCGATACTAGGCCGGCGCTGCGGCGCTTTTTCGAGGTCGACCGGGTGACTATTGCTCACGCCGCGCTTGCGGCGTTGACCGAAGAAGGAACTGTGAACAGATCATGTCTCACCGATTTCCGTAAACGTCATAAGTACTCTCCTCCGGCTTCAGCACCGTGGGATGTTTAGCTACAGCGCCGTGGCGTTCTCTGAACGGGTTCGCTGACCTCCGGACAGTGAATGCGAATAGCAGAAAAAGATGAGCAAAGAATCCGTGCGGGAAACGAAAAAATTTCATTCAGATCCAACGACTCGGTCCTTTCAGACGGGTCACCAAATTGGAATCTACCGGAGAGGACCCCGAAACGATGCGGATGTCATCCCTTTCGCCGTCGAAGCTCTCGAAGCGAAAGCCCGGCAGCGCCTTTCACCGGAAGCCTACGATTGGGTGTCCGGCGTCGCCGGAGGCGGCCAGACGGCGAGGGCGAACCTTTCGGCGTTTGAACGCTGGCGAATCATCCCACGCATGTTGTGCGATATCTCGGAGCGGGACTTCGGTGTTGAAGTGCTGGGGCAACGCTGGCCGATGCCCTATGCCATCGCGCCCATCGGCGTTCAGGCCGGAAGCCACCGCGAAGGTGAAAAAGCGACAGCTCGCGCGGCGGCCTCCCTCGGGATTCCCATGATCGTGAGCACGGTTTCCACCTTCACACTGGAGGAGGTTGCCGAAGCATCCGGAAGCGGGCGGCGCTGGTTCCAACTCTACTGGCCCAAACGCGATGACTTGACGCGCAGCCTCCTGCGGCGAGCCGAGGAAGCAGGTTATGAGGCGATCGTGGTGACACTGGACACGCAGTCGCTCGGATGGCGCGAATCGAACCTGCAGCTGGCGCATCTGCCGTTTCTCAGTGGCACCGGGTTGGCCAACTACTTCAGCGACCCGGTTTTTCGTTCTATGTTGGCCAAATCACCTGAGGATGATCTCGATGCGGCCGTCGAAAAATATCTGGAAGTCTTTTCCGAACTAAGCCGGACCTGGGAATCGATCAGTTTCATCAAGGAAAACACGAGTTTGCCGGTATTGGTCAAAGGTGTGCAACACCCGGACGACGCGCTTCGAGCACAGGATCAAGGGATCGACGGCATCGTGGTGTCAAACCACGGCGGGCGTCAGACGGATGGAAGCGTGAGCACCCTGGAGATGCTTCCCTCGATTGTCGACGCAGTTGAAGAAAATGTGCCCGTTCTTTTCGACAGTGGCATCCGGCGAGGTTGCGATGCGTTCAAGGCCATTGCCCTTGGCGCCCGGGCGGTGCTCATCGGACGGCCCTTCATGTGGGCGTTGGCAGTGGGTGGCGAGCGTGGCGTTCAGGAACTGATGAGAACGGCGCTGCAAAACTAGACCACAGAGCGGCGGAGTGAAGGCGCCGGAAGGCGCCGGAAAACTAGACCGCTGATGTGGTCCGCGAGCATCCCGAA
>JAQCER010000587.1 GCA_027618625.1 Verrucomicrobiota bacterium | reverse complement strand
ATCATCTGTCAAGAGGATGCGAATCCCAGCATTCAAGAACGCCAGTTCGCGCAGACGCGGCATCAAATAGTCAAAGCTGAACTCGATCCCCGATGAAAAAATCGATACATCTGGCATGAATGTAATCGTCGTCCCGTTGCGCTCGCCTTCGTCCATCACTCCCACCACCTCCAGCCCTGGCGGAACGGTCTTGCCGCGTTCGAAACTAATCGCGTGCACCTTGCCCTCACGGCGGATTTCGGCGCGGAACCAATCTGACAATGCATTCACACACTTCGCTCCGACACCATGCAGACCGCCACTGTATTTGTAGGCACCCTGGCCAAATTTACCACCGGCATGGAGATTGGTCAGCACCAGCTCGACGGCGGGCATGTTGTGCTCCTTGTGCATATCGACCGGGATACCGCGGCCATCGTCACGCACCGTGCACGCCCCATCCGCGCGAAGGATCACTTCCACGGTGTCACAGAAGCCCGCAAGATGCTCATCGATCGAGTTATCGAGCACTTCGAAAACCGTGTGGTGAAGCCCACGCTCGGTAGACGGATCACCGATGTACATGCCAGGGCGTTTTCGCACGGCGTCCAAGCCCTCCAGCTTATGAATCTGTGCGGCATTGTATTCGCTGTCGACCTTTTCGATCCGCTCTGGGATCATTTCTGACTGTGCGGTCGCTTCAGATTCTGGAGCCACAGAACTCTCGTCCTGGGGGCTTGGCTCGTCGGGAACGGATTCGTCGTTCGATACCATTTTTCGTTCGTTAATGAGACTTAATTAAAATACAGAAAGAGGCGTGAGGGGAAGGGTTATTCCATACACGGTTTTCATCCCTTTCACACACAAAAATCGCAACTTTCGCACTGTTTTTTCGCATTTTATTAGAGGTTGCGCGGTGCATTCCATCTAGATACGGTCATCGACCGAGAAATTTGTTCGGAACGCTTAAGAATCCCCCTGTTTCGCGGTCAATCCCGATCACGCTCCATGTCCACCACATCTCCTGAATTCCCACCCAAAACATACGACATTGCCATCATTGGAGGCGGCAGCGGAGGCTATGCAGCAGCGAGGACAGCGGCTGCACTCGGACTTCGGACGGTAGTGGTCGATGGAGCTCGGGAATTGGGCGGCCTGTGCATTCTGCGTGGATGCATGCCGAGCAAAACATTGATCGAATCCGCGAACCGCTTCATGACGATTCGACGGGCCGAGGAGTTCGGATTGAAAGCGAATGACATTGGAGTCGATGCAGATGCGATCATCGAACGCAAACGCAGGCTGATCGGAGGATTCGCCGACTACCGCAGCGGGCAGTTGCAGGATGGACGTTTCGATTTGATCCGAGCCACTGCACGGTTCGTCGATGGGCATACCGTCGAAGTGTCCCCGATCGACGGCTCAGCGTCAGAGACAGTGACCGCACGCGCATTCGTCATCGCCACCGGCTCCAGAATTTTTGTTCCACCAGTAGACGGGCTCCATGAAACGGGATTCCTGACCAGCGACGATGTGCTGGATCGCAAGGAGGTTCCGGAGTCGATCATCGTTCTCGGTGGGGGCGCGATCGCGCTTGAGATGGCCCACTACTACGAGGGAATCGGAAAAAAAGTGACGGTGGTGCAGCGCAGTAAGCAGATACTCAGCGACATGGATCTCGATATTGCCGAGGCCACCCGCACGGCACTCGAGAAGCGCGGCATGGCCATTTACTGTGGCACAAAACTGCTGTCAGCGGCACAGGCTCCTGACAACAGGAAGGCCCTGACGTTCGAACAAGACGGCAATGAAATCACGGTGGAGGCAGATGAGATCCTGGCGGCACTGGGCCGCAAACCTGCGACGGATGGACTCGCGCTTGAAAAGGCTCGAGTGGAGACCACGGGGGGCCAGATCATTGCCGGGAAAACGATGGCGACATCGCAACCGCACATTTTTGCAGCTGGCGACGTCTGCGGTCCGTTTGAGATCGTGCACGTCGCCATCAATCAGGGCGAGGTCGCTGCACGCAATATTGCCCGCCTGCTCAACGGTGAAACGACCGATCACGAGGAGATCGACTATCGCCTCAAGCTCTATGGGATATTCACCGAACCTCAGGTTGCCATCGCGGGCCTCAGCGAGGTGGACGCGGCAAAGGTTGGGCGCGCAGTCATCTCGGCATCCTACCCGTTTGATGATCACGGCAAGTCGATGGTGCATGGCGAGACCGAAGGGTTCGTCAAACTCATCGCCGATCCTATTACCAAGGAACTTCTCGGTGGAGCTGTAGTCGGACCGGAAGCCACTGAACTCATCCACGAGATCGTTGTCGCGCTCCACTTCAGGGCAAAGGCGGGTGAGTTCGCCCTCATCCCCCACTACCATCCGACATTGAGCGAGATCTGGACCTATCCGGCAGAAGAACTTGCCGACATGTAACGCCGAGCCCATTCGAAGTGGCGACTCCACCAGCCGTTGAAACCATTGCAACACTGATCAATGGAAGCATAGTGCAGGCATGGCGAAGATTCTCTCAGCGATGTCCGGTGGAGTCGACAGTAGTGCAGCCACTGCACTGCTGCTCGAACAAGGGCACGATGTCGTGGGTGCCTACATGAAGAACTGGATCAATGAGGACGAGATCGTTGGCCATTGCCCCTGGCAGCAGGACATCGAAGACGCCCGTGCAGTGGCCGAAAAACTCGGAATCGAATTTCGCGTCGTCAACTTGATGCGTGACTACAAGGAACGCGTCGTCAGCTACCTGCTCGAAGGCTACCGCAATGGCATCACTCCAAATCCTGACGTAATGTGCAATCGTGAAATGAAATTTGGCGTTTTCCTTGACTACGCACTGGAAGAGGGATTTGAAGCGGTTGCAACCGGGCACTACGCCCGCATCCGCACCCGTCCCAATGGAACCACCGACATCCTCTGCGGCCTGGATCCTAACAAAGACCAAACTTACTTTCTCGCCCTGATGTTGCAGCGACAAGCGGCGCGTGCACTTTTCCCAATCGGAGAACTGCTCAAGCCTGATGTGCGTGAAGTTGCCAGGCGGCACGGCCTCCCAAACGCGGAAAAGAAGGACAGTCAGGGGATCTGTTTCATAGGCGAGGTGAAAATGACGGACTTTCTCCGCAACTACGTCGAAGACATGCCGGGAGAGATTGTAACCCAGGAAGGGAAAGTGCTTGGGCAGCATCGCGGCCTGCACCTTTACACGCTGGGCCAGCGGCGCGGACTGGGGGTTGCCTCCAACACGTTTAAAGAAGCCTACGTCGTGGTCGAAAAACGATCGGCAACACGTGAACTGGTAGTGGCCTTCGACCGCCCCGAGACGCCCGGCCTTTACGCCAGCCAATGCCGCGTCAGTAATGTCTCCGTTGTCAATCGCCCGCTGACCGAAGCGAGTTCCAGACAATCGCGCCCGCGCTATCGCACGCCTTCCACGCCGATCGACATTGCCCGAATCGACGACACCACATTTGATGTCCGGTTTCATGAGCCGCAACGAGCGTTAACGCCAGGACAGATTTGCGCTTTCTATGAGGGTGAGATCTTACTGGGCGGCGGAGTATTCGAGCACATCGATACGAGCACAGACTGACGCTCACCCCACGGTATTCGCCACGAACAAGTGCCGATGCAGCGATTCAAGTCGTGATGATACGTAGAGAAATGCAA
>JAQCER010000586.1 GCA_027618625.1 Verrucomicrobiota bacterium | reverse complement strand
CTGTGATCCTTCGGAAGGCCGGGTCGCCACGTTTTTAAACAAGCTGAGCGACCGTTGGACGGTGCGTTGGGGGTTCTACTACGTCGACAATGCCGGCGTGACGCGTGAAGGCGACTTTATTGTTCTCGGGCCGCATGGTGGGGTTCTGGTGCTGGAAGTGAAAGGCGGCCGGATCCGGCACTTTTCGTTTACTGGAAACTGGGAATCCGATCTCGCCGGTCAGTCTGATCATCCGCTGAACCAGCTCGATCAGGAGTGGAAAGGTGTGCTAGGTCAACTTCAGGAGAACGCCGAATTCGGTGCTGTGCCACACGTGGCGCGGGCACTCTGCCTGCCGAATGAAGTGGTACTGCCCGAGCAGACAAGCTGGAACGGCATTCCGCGCACGCATCTGTTTTCGGCAAACGATCTCGCTACACCGGCTGCCTTCGCGGCAGCATGGCGGCGCAGTTTCCCGGAACCAGACACCGAAGTGCGCCCAAAGCAGACGCAGCATTTTCTCAACGCATTGGGATCCAATTCCCAGCCTGAGAAGCTGCGCGAATTCACCGATCACACCGAAGCCATCTTCCGGGAGCAGATCGTCAGCCGTTACGAGTTGCTGGATGTCCTCGCGGGAAACCGCCAACTGTTGATCGAAGGTGGCTGCGGCACCGGTAAAACGTGGCTGGCGATCGAGCAGGCTGTCCGTTACGCCGAATCACCCGCTGTTCGCACTGCCAGCAATGGTGATAATCGCATGAGCGAAGACGGCAGCGACGTGCTGTTTCTGTGCTACAACAAGGCGCTCACGATATATGTTCGCGATCTCCTTGGGCACCGTCCGTTGCAACGCGGCACGATCACGGTTCTGTCCTGGGAGGAACTGGCCGATCAGGTGCTGGTTGACTGCGGAATCCCGAATTCCCCGCCGGATCCCGCCACCGCCAGCTCGGATGAAATGCGCTCCTACTACGAACAGGAAATGCCAGGCCTGCTGATGGAATGCGCCACTGAAGCCGCACTGCGATTCAGGCTCCGGCTCTTCGACGCACTTGTCGTTGATGAAGCCCAGGATCACGATACCCGGCTGCCCGACACGGTTGGAGCTCCCGACGACACCTGTGGCTGGTGGACGCTTTACACGGCCATGCTCAACGAAGGCAACGCTGCACGCATGGCACTGTTCTACGACTGCCCACAGCGGCCACCCTTCCGCGATCACGGCGCATTCGATCCGCAGGCACTCGCTGCGACCCTCACCCAGCCTGCCTTCGTGCGTTTACCTGCGGCAGTCCGCTATACCCGCCAGATCTTCAGTTACCTCAGATCACTGCAGGGAGAAGGCACCGACGATCTGATCGCCAGCTTCGGTTCAGCGCGAATGCTCCCGGAAGGTCCGCCTGTGGAGACCGTCCACTACGCTGCCGACGACGCCTCCGATGCCACCCGAGTCGTGGAGGCGTTACTCAAACGCTGGCGTGACAGCGGACTCTGCGAACCGAACGATGTTCTCATTCTTCACGTGCGGAAGGATCTCGCAGCGACTCCACTTGGCGGCTGCACAAGACTGCTCAACCTGCCACTGGTCGAAACATCAGCTGCGGAAGTCGAGAGCCAATCCGATGGAGAATCGAAACCAGCAATCCGGCATACCACGATCCACAAAGCCAAAGGCCTCGATGCCCGTGGTGTCGTCTTGGTTGGACTGCATCCGTTCGAAGAACTGAACACCGCCAGCTTCCGGCACACCTTCTTTATGGGCGCCAGCCGTGCCAAGCAATTGCTCGGAATCGTCATCGCGAAGCAGTGACCTCGGCGAACTTGGCGCTTGGTTCAGGACAGCGCTGCCTCAGATCTTTGCAGGCTGATCGCGTTTAACCGCGGCTGCCAGGCATCGTCCGCATCCAATGAAAGTGCCATGTCTTCACATGGGGTCACCCTGCGGATGTCTCATGGTGTGCGTAGCTTTGTTCAACTGGGAATTCATCACTCTGGGATAGCGTCCAATGATACTTCCCCTTGTGCTTACCCATACTCAGCAACCCGCCACTCCACATGAACACAATCCTTACATCCTACCTTTTGAACCTGCGCATGGGAGAACCTGAAACGCATGGAGCGCTCACTGTCGTTCCAATTATTGAGCCGGAAGGGGCAACCGCCCAGCCGCAGTCATTGAGTTTCGAGACATTGGCCGAGGCGTTCCAGAAGGAGATGATCGAGATCGAGGAAGTCAACGAATCTGGTTCGGTTCCGGAACTGGCGGTGCAGAACCGGGGCAGCATCGCCGTTCTTGGCCTCGACTGCGAAGAACTGGAGGGTGCCAAGCAGAACCGCGTCCTCAATACGTCCATTCTCTTCGCGCCCGAAAGCAGGACACGGATCCCAGTGAACTGCGTCGAAGCCGGGCGCTGGCACTACAAGACATCCAAGTTCGACCACAGTGGCTATTTCATGCACAAGGAACTCAGATCCCGCAAAAACCGCAGGGTTACCGATACGCTTCTTGAATCGGGAGAATTCACTGGTAATCAGGCGGACACTTGGGCCGGCATTTCCGAAATGCACTGCGCCGCCTCAGTGCCCGAGCTATGCTCCGCTAGCAAGGATGTCTACACCTCGGTCGATCGAAAGGTCAGCGATATCGTCGACAGTTTCCACACGGTTGAGCACCAGGTGGGCGCTCTGATCTGGGCCGACGGCAAGGTGGAAGGATTCGACATCGTAGGCAACTCTGCAGCATTCAGGAAACTGTTTCGCCGTCTGCTGCTTTCCTACACCACTTCTATAGCACTTAATGGCGACATGGCGAGTGGTGGCGAACACGGCAGCCACTCCGATCAATGTGCAGCAGGCCTGAGTGGCGCAACATTCGAGCCAGCCGTTGCCCGCCGATTCATGGAAACCTGCTGCGCCATTGAGCCTCGGGCGTTTCCAGGAGTCGGACTCGGCGAAGACCTTCGTTTCGATAGCCCAAACGTCTGCGGCTCGGCTCTTATCCACAACCAGTGTCCCGTTCACACCGCGTTCTTCTCAGTGTGAAGCTTTTTGCCTGATCCCTCCATCCCTCCATCAATCACCAATCGAATCTTCCCAGCCGTCGTAGCTCACCTCTGATTCCAAAATTCCTCCTTTCATCCACGCGTATCGGCGCGAAGTTTCTTCCATGCGAAAGCCCCGTTCTACTTCCGATCGCACCGGAAACACGCGCCGACCGCTGGAGCGCATCTACCGGATCCATGAAGTCGTGAAGCGCGGTAAGTATCCGAATTGTCGGTCGCTGGCCGAGCAACTGGAGGTCACGCAAAAGACGGTGCAGCGCGACATCAGCTTCATGCGCGATGAGCTGGACGTGCCGATCGAGTACGACGCGGTGCGGCATGGGTATTTCTACGCGAAGCCGGTTGAAGGATTCCCTCTCTTGAATACAACTGCGGAAGATGTCGTTGCCCTGCTGCTCGCGCGGCGGGCGCTGGAACCGATGCAGGGGACGCCTCTCGAAGCTAGTCTGCGCGAGAGCTTCCGACGCATGGCGCAGGGCATGCGCGGCAGGATCTCCGTTCCGTGGACTGATTTCGACCAGGCATTCTCGGCCAAAATCACCGGGATGAGCAGGCCGGAGATCAGTCTGCTCGAGAAACTGGCCGCGGCAGTGCTCGAATGCCGAGAGATCAGCTTTGACTATCGCAA
>JAQCER010000585.1 GCA_027618625.1 Verrucomicrobiota bacterium | reverse complement strand
CGAGGACGCATCGCCAAAGTTCCTTGCCGGCGAAATCGTAGCAAAACACGCCTGCCGAGCCGAACCACGCGATGACGCGCTTGCCATCGGTCACCGGCGACGAGGAGCCTTGCGGATTCGTCTCATGCGTCGGTTCGTCGGCCTCGACCGTCGCGCCCTGCCGCCAGAGCAGCCGGCCGCTGGCGCGGTCGAAACACAGCAGCTCACGTCGTCGCTCTTTCGCGACGGCCTGAGTCACAAACACGCGGTCGCCCCACACGATGGGGGTCGAGTTACCGCGCTCCGGCAGCGCCGTGCGCCAGAGCAGGTTCTGCTTCGGCCCCCAGTGCAACGGAAGGTTCTTCTCGGCCGCGACACCCGTGCCCATCGGCCCGCGCCAAGCTGGCCAGTTATCCGCCAAGGCCGATGCGGCCAGCAGGGAAGTGGCGAGGACGAAGGGCAGGCGGTTCATCAAGATGGCAGGTGGACTCATGGTTCGATTGGTTCGATTGGTGGCGTTCATCGCGATGCAGATTCGGTTGGACTTGTGTCGCCCTAGACGCGAAAGTCTGCCATTGTTGCTTCGTTCATGTCGATTCCAAATCCCCCATCGCCCCGAGCCGACTGGAGCGTGAAGAAATTCGCGAGCTTCGAGGAGCAGCGGCGCTGGCAAGTGCGGGAATGGCAAGCGCGCGGCGAAGCGGCCCGGCTCCAGGCCGCGTGGGAACTGGTGCAGGAGGCATGGAAGCTGCAAAACCGTCCGACCGATGAACTCCGACTTCTGCGAACTGCTGCGCGCGTTGTGCGAAAGGGAGGTTAAATTCCTCGTCGTCGGCGGGTATGCGGTCATCCACTACGCGCAACCGCGCTTCACCAAAGACCTCGACATCTGGCTGGAGCCGACGGCGGAGAATGCGCGGCGCTTCGTGCGCGGTTTGGCGGATTTCGGGGTTCCCCTGCTCGACGTCGACGAGGCGGACTTCGCGACGCCGGGTACGCAATACGTCATTGGCCGTCCGCCGGTGCAACTCGATTTTCTGACCGCGCTGCCAGGACTCGAGTTTTCCGAATGCTGGCCGGCTCGGGAGGAAAGCCTCATCGACGATTTGCGCATTCCCTACATCGGTCGCGCGGACTTGCTGCGAGCCAAGCGCGCCGCCGGACGGCGGCAGGACTTGGCCGACATCGAGGAAATAGAGCTCGGCGACGCTGCGAGTGGAGCAGACTGAAGGGGTGGTCATGGTCGCGCAGTTCATCATCATCATTTGTCGGTGGGTTGTGTCGCGGTCGTAGGCCCGATATATTTCGTGGCGACTACGACGTCGTCATACCAAGCCGTGCGCGACTCGCCACCTCCGTTCCGCTCGTAGTCCTCAGGCTCCAGCCAGAGCGTCAGCCAGACTTTGTTAAGCTTCAAGGCTTCGGCTTCGCGGAACTCGCCGCGTTTCTCGCCGTCTATCCAGCAGTCCAATTCGCCATCGTCCTTGGCCGCTGTGTTGATTTTGACGCGCCACTCCACACAGACCCAACTCTCCAGTTTCGGCACCTGCACCGGTTTGGGCTCGAACCAGTTGCCCCAATGATTGCCGCGCCCGTCGGGTTTCATCTTCCACCAGTAGGCGTAGAAAATGAGCGCACCCGGCGCGTCCCAGCGCCCGCGCCCGCCGATGGGCTCCAGCGTGGCCCAGAAAAACTTATCGCCATCGGGTGCCTTGCCCGCGCCCTTAAAAGCACCCGTTCCCGCGTCGGCCATAAACCCACTGCCGCCGTGCCCGTGAAAGCCGTAGTCGCGCCCGTAGCGGACGTAGTGTCTCATGAAGACTTCATCGCGGGCGGGTTCCAGCTTTTTGTATAGTGATATGTCACTGAAGCCGTCCTTGCGCAGCATCGCTCGGGCAGACTTCGTCCCACGCACGATGGCCGCAGCCGTCTCCACTTGCACGGCGGGCATCGCCGACTCCCCGCGCGTCTTTAACTCGTCCCACCGCTTGTCGGGCTCTCCGGATTCGAAGTCATCGTGGAAAAGCACCGCATGGTCTTTCGCAATGCCAACGTCGCCGGGATACTTCGATGCCAGGCCCGTCATCGGTTTGTCGTCGGCCAGCGTCGCGCCAGCCAGGGCGAAGGCCAGCAGAGCGTTGGAGAAGAGATGCGTATGGCGTTGGGTGTAGTTCATTGGATTGAAATGGGTTGAATAGTATATTGTGAACTCTCCAGCACAGCCTGTCAATGTTCGGAAAGATGGTAGGAAATTTGAAAACCAGAAGTGGGTTTTGAAAGCCAGGGGTGGGTTCATTGGGTTCTTGGGCGGGCGGAGCCGGGGAGAGAGGGGGTTCAGCAAACCGGTGGCAATGGTCCAAACGGGATGACATCACGGGCATAGTCTCAGCCTGCTCCATTTTCCAACAACCCGTCCGCGTAGCCCAACAGCAGAGGCACGGCTTCGACAGCGCCGCCAGTGCAGGTGCAAATCCTGCTGCTGGCCCTAGTCTCGGACCACTGCCAGCGGCAATCTGAAAACCAAACCGGACAAATCCGGCAATCTGAATCCCCGACCCGAAGCATGGCTTCTTCTTCCAAAACTTCAAAAGACTTCTCTTCTTCTCCGTCTTCTTCAGCTCTTCATGGGTCTGATTGAGTAGTCGTCTCAAAATCCATCCGATTTCCATATCGCCTGTTCTGTCCGACGTTCGCGCCGCCGTCCGCAACCACCAGCATTGAAGTGATGCAGCGGCCTTTTAAGCTGCAGAGCAGGGAGTATTACCCTGGCGGTCCACCATTTCACAGAAGGCCGGTCCACTTTAATCACGCCCGTTGGTGAAAAAGCATCACGGGTGGCTTACATCCATCAGTTGAGGGCGCAGCACCTCCACGGGCGACCAATTTTGGAGTTCTCAGTGTTCAGTGTTCAGTCGTACCCGCGCGGCCTGAAAACTGCGAACTGAACACTGAAAACTCCCCCATGATTCTCCGCATGCTCACAGTTCTTATCTCCGCCCTCGCCCCGGCACCGGCCGGCGATCCGATCGTCACTGGCGACTTCAGGTGGAAGTCCTCCCCGCCGCTCGTGGCACCGGCTGACCGCCCGAGCGATCCCTGCGATTCTATCAAGGACCCCACTGCCGTCTTCCATGACGGGCGCTGGCATCTGTTCTGCACCATTCGCAGCCATAAGCGCACGCATCAGATCGAGTATCTGAACTTCACCGACTGGAAGGACGCCGGCAAAGCGCCGCGGCACATTCTCAAACTGCACGATGACTACTTCTGCGCGCCGCAGGTCTTCTACTTCACGCCTCTGAAGAAGTCGTGCCTTCTTTACCAGTCTGAGTCTGCGGACGAGAAACGAAAGTCCGCGCTCCAGCCCACTCTAGTTAGTTATGAGCGACAAACTGGACGATCCCGCCGCATGGTCGAAGCCCATGCTGATCTGGGATCGCTCGTGGCCGGACTGCCCGCACGCCATAGACTTCTGGATCATCTGCGATGCCACGCACGCGCGGCTGTTCTTCACTTCCAACAACAAGCTCTGGCGCAGCGATACTCCGCTGGTCGGCTTTCCCAAAGGCTTCACCGAGCCAAAGCTCGTCATGGAGACTGACCTCTTTGAGCCAGCGCCACTTACAAGATCAAAGGCCGCGATGAAATCCTCACCATCGTCGAAGCCCAGGGCGGCGGCGGCCGTTATTTCAAAGCCTGGACC
>JAQCER010000584.1 GCA_027618625.1 Verrucomicrobiota bacterium | reverse complement strand
CGCTTCGCGAAGAGTCTGACGCCTCTTGAGGTGCAGGGGATCTGTAACCTGATTTCGCATCACGATGGCCGCCTCAGAGTCTACAACACCGCGGGTCAGTTCGATGTGGGGGATCTCCTTATCGATCCAGAAGCTCACGATTTTGGATCTGTCAGGGAAATGATCAATGGCTCTGCCATGGACGTCGAGTGGGTGCGCCGCGGGAAGTTGCGCATGGCGCGTCGATAGTCAATAGGCAAGGTCCTATACGCTGATCCCATAGTCCCGTTCAAGTCGAGTCACCTCCTCAGCGAACAGCTCTTTGAGCAGTTCCACATGCTGGATTGGCAGGGGATCTTTTGACGTCGGGTTGACCACGGTGTTGAGATGTCTAGGCGTAAATTTTGCCCCGGAAGCGATGCCCAGAAATTCCTGAGTTTCCGTGATCAACCCGAGCGGATTCTCACAGAGTTTCCGATACTCTGCGATGTAGAGCGCTCCTTCGCTACAGAAAGAGCGCCACCTTTCGATCAGTGCTGTGTAAGTGCCGCGCTCGATGTTCGATTTGCTCCGGTAACAACGCTCGAATTCTTCGAAAGGCACCTCTTCGAAGCGCTTGTTCCGATCCCGCACCAGCGTTTTCTTGGCGTGAGACCATGAGCGCTGCACCGGATCCCTGACCATGATGATGATCCGCATTGCCGGATTCAGAGCAAAGACGTTCGCGATGTCCGGCTCGGGCATCGTCGCATAGGACGCCGTAGCCTCGCCCCTGATTGTCTTCGGCAGCAGCAGTCCCTGGCAAAGCGCTTTGGCTGTACGTTCCACCTTCTTGTGCAACGGAATTTTGAATAAATCGAAATACGATTCCAGCCTGTTCGTGCGATACCGCTTGTGGTCTCTCCTCCGCAGATGGCTGAAGAAGAAAATCTCTTTTTTAAACGGCATCAACACCTGTGGATGCTTGCACAAATTCGTTCGCAGCCAGGAAGAGCCCGTGCGCTGAGGGCCAATGATCAGAAAGTCCGGTACAGAGTAATTTCCAGATCGGAACCCGAAGGTATCGATATCGGCAGAAAGTTTGCTGATCTGGGAATCTCCAATCGGCAGGACAGGCATATTTCCGACTACTCTGGTTGGCACTGGGCGTCAAATGCTTGTGACAATCCCGGGGCAGGGACGCATTTTTTCCGATAGGTCCGGCAGGGAGAGCGCGCGAACTTGGTGCGCGTTCATCGGGCCTTGAGCTCCACGTGCGGCCAAATTTTGCTGGTCACTGGCCATCTGCGAAAGGCGAAGTCAAAAGCCAAAATGCCAATTCAATGAGCAATAATGCTCGGGTCGTTGCTCACGGAATTTTTTAAGATCACCCCGTAATCAATTCAGACTACAAATTCAACCAGACTACAATATGGTGGCCCCAATGCTCTTTGCCCCTTCTCATCCGGTAGGATTTTACGCTTCCCATCATTGCGTCGAAGTTGGCACTGATCTTCGATTTGCGAATCGAAGATCCAGGCAATCGGTTCCCTGTCCTCAGACTCTAACCTTAGCTCGATAATCTTATGAATGCTGTAACTGTCACATTAACCAGGCGTTCCTTGCTCGCGGGGATGTCATTGTGTCTCGCGAGCCTTTTGCCTGCCACCGCCGATACCCTGTTCTCGGAAAACTTTGACGGACTTGCGGCGAGTCTTGAGGCATTCGTCTCCGGTACTGAAAGCGGTGGTGATGGAACGGACTGGACGGCGACTTTGCCAGAAGGGTGGAGCCGCGACAACAGTGGGGTGCCAGAGGGGGGTGTCGAAGAATTCGCTGGCTGGACATTGCTCGATCCCGTTTCCTGGAATGCCACGGCGCAACAGAACCGCGTTGCTTTCACTAAAGGAAAGAACGTGATTCTTGTAGCCGATGGCGACGAGTGGGATGACAGCGGTCCAGGTGCGAGGATGTTGACCATTGTTTCAACACCAGGGATTTCGCTGGCGGGTGCTGCCGCGAACGGGGTGAAGCTCAATTTTGATTCCAGTTGGAACACCGAACCTCAAACGGGGGTTGTCTCTGTGTCGTTCGACGGTGGGCCTGCGATCGAATTGCGCAGGTATGAAGAGGCAACTCCCTCGAATTTGGACGAGTCAGTTTCGATTCCAGTCAGCAATCCAGCAGGGGCGACGACAATGAAGGTTAGCTTCACCTACGAGGCTGGCAACAACTGGTGGTGGGCGATTGACAACATCACCGTAACGGAAGAGGCCCCCCCGGCGATCGTCGTGTTCTCTGAGAACTTTGACGGAATTGAACTGGGCGAGAGTGTTGACGAGGGAAATTTTGCTGAGGAAGTATGGTCAAATATGCCACCAGAGGGCTGGAGTGTGGACAATAGCAACCTGGCTGGCCTGGAAGAGGAAGTCGGCACGACTGAATGGCGCGGGTGGAATTTTGCCGATCCGGTCTGGTGGGCAAGTGTCGACGATCAGCGCCGCTCGGAATTCAAAAAAGCTTCCGGTGTAGCCGCGATTGCAGATCCCGATGAGTGGGACGATACTGGAAGTCCGTCCGGTTTGGGAACTTTCAACAGTTTCCTGAGTACCCCCGAGATTTCGCTCCAGGGAACCACAGGAGCGCTCACTCTAACGTTTGATTCGAGCTTCCGCCCTGAAGGCGCACAGCGCGCTACGGTCGGTGTAAAATACGACGCTGCAGAAGAGGTGATCCTTCTCGACTGGGTCTCCACTTCGGATAACAAGACGAATGAGTCTGTCGTACTGCCGCTGCTGAATCCGGTGGGCGCTCAGAAAATGGTGATCACGTTTGGAATGGCCGATGCTGGAAACAACTGGTGGTGGGCGATCGACAATATTGAGGTGACGACCGGGGCCGTGCCCGTGTTGCCATCAGGTCTTGCTACCTCTGTCGATGCAGCTACCAAGCAAGTAACGTTGACGTGGTCGCCTGGAGCAAATCTTTCTGGACAGGCGACCGAAGTTCTTCGGGGAGGCGTCGTGATTGCCACTGTTCCAGCAGGCGTTGGCACCTATGTCGATTCGCCACCGGGAGTTGGCGGTGGCCTCATTATATTTGACTACGGAATAAGGGTCACTGGCAATGAGGCGAGCCTCATCTCAAAGAAGGCCGTGTTCACTGGTAGCGGAGAAACGATCAAGATCGCTCAGTGGGATTTCGATGAAGCGGGCGGATTGACCATCGATAATTCTGTAAGTGCCAACTGGCAGGGGAAATGGTTTGTCGGTCGCGACTTTCCTGGCGAAGCAGGTGATGAGCCCACATGGGAGGATGCGGGAAACTTCGGAGGTGCAGTCGCCTTTGAGGGCTCGGGATTCTTCGACCTGGGTGACTTCGATGCGACCGCAGGGCTCCGACCGGTTGCAGGTGTCACCGTTGCTGCATGGGTGAATCCCTTCGATTTTGTCGAATGGGCGGGAATCTTCAATGTTGCCTTCGACTCAGGATCGAGCGAGGCAGGCTACTACCTGGGAACACGTACGGGCGATTTTCATTTTGCCGTGACAACCGAAGATAATCCGTCGCTGAGCTATCTGCGTGCACCGGGAACAATTGATCAGTGGCAGTATGTAGTCGGAACATTCGACGGGCAGACGATCCGTCTCTACATCGATGGAGTCGAAGCTGCGAGCGTTGAACATGCAGGTCTGATCAAATACGAGTCGGTCGCAGCCCATACTC